>CAZMPB010000085.1:0-13031 GCA_964567775.1 uncultured Bacteroidales bacterium | reverse complement strand
TGCTATTCTATCCAATTGAACTACGGAGCCTATCGTGTGCAAAAATAATAATTATCGCCGAATTATCCCGATGTTTTTTTGTTTTGATTCTTCACCTGAATAATGTAACTTTGCTTACAAAATATATAACCATGATCACAAAAGCACAAATCGAAGATTTCTATAATCAAGGAACTATCGCCATTATAGGCGTTTCGCGAAATAAAAGAAAATTCGGCCGCACGGTGTACGATGAACTCCGGAAAAAAGGCATCAGCGTGGTACCGGTAAACCCGAATACCGATAATATAGCAGGGGAGAAGTGTTATCAAAATATTGCTGCACTGCCGCAGGAGATAAAAGCTGCTGTGATACTTACACCAAAGCCAAAAACAATGGAAGCTTTGCAGGAATGTACCGGAAAAGGGATAAAAAATATCTGGATACAGCAAGGATCTCACACCAAAGAGGCCCTGGAATTTGCCGGCAAAAACAATGTAAACCTCATACACGGCAAATGTATCATGATGTTCTCGCAACCGGACGGCATGCATAAATTTCACCGCTCCATCATGAAGTTTTTTGGCCGGTTGCCAAAATAATTCTCTATGGTTAAGCCATACACAGACCTTATCATTTATTACCTGAGCGGTACAGGAAATGCGTTGACATCAAGCCGCTGGATGGCTGAAAAAGCTAAGGAAAAAGGCTTGGCTGTTCAGTTGATGCCCGTCGACAGGCAAAAGTTCATCGAAAAGCCTGATGTAAAAGGAAAGGCTTTAATAGGATTTTGTTATCCTACACATGGTTTCGGCACACCCTGGCTGATACTGAAATTTTTCTGGAGATTTCCTAAAATCAAAAACACGGATGTCTTTATGAGCAGCACCCGCGCAGGTTCCAAACTCAGCAAATTATTTTTACCGGGTATGAGCGGCGTAGCCATGTGGATACCTTTTTTTATCTTGTTGCTGAAAGGCTACAAAATAAAAGGAATGTTGCCTGTCGACCTGCCTTCAAACTGGATTACCATACACCCGGGATACAGGAAAAAAGTCATCGCTTCGATGTTCAGGCGTTGCGAAGGCATTGTTAAGCACTTTGCTGACCGGGTAACAGATGGAAAAAGATTTTTTCATTACTGGGTATTTGTCTTGCTGCCTCTGGATATAGCTTTAATCCCGATTACGCTGGCTTATCAGTTATACGGGCGGTTCTTTCTGGCAAAACTTTTTTTTGCCACCGACAAATGCGATGCCTGTGGTATCTGTTATGAAAAATGTCCTGCAAATGCTATCAGGATGTACGGAGGAAGGCCTTACTGGACGCTCCATTGCGAAAGCTGCATGCGCTGTATCAATCTTTGCCCCGGGAAAGCCATACAGGTTTCTCATCTGCTCTTAGCGATGATCCTCATAACAGTGTCGGCGCTTCCAATATACATCCTGATCTACAGGTTTTTTGGCTCGTTGCCGGATCTTGCTTTTAAAATTACCGAAAGCATGCTGAATTGGGGCCTAACATTGCTAATGTATATCTTAATTTACGCATTCGTATTTTTTCTTCTGAGATTCAAATTTTTTAATCTGTTATTTGAATATACGTCCCTGACCAGGTATTGGCGTAAATACAAAGCCCCCGGCGTCAAGGCTGGCGATTACAAAATGCCCGGCAGCAAAAAAAAATAAAAAACTCAGATCTGATTTTTCTTTTCGATCCTTGCCGCGATCTGTATGCTGATTTCGTATAACAGGTACAGCGGAATGCTTACCAGCGCAAGGGTAAACGCATCTGTGGATGGCGTGATGATGGCTGCAATGATCAATATTACTATAAATGAATGTTTCCGGTATTTCTTCAGAAATTCGGAGCTGATCAGTCCGATTTTAGCAAGAAAATAGATCAGCGCGGGCAATTCAAAGATGATGCCTGTTGATAAGGGTATGACAGCTATGGTGGAGATATATGAGCCTATCGTAATTTGGTTGGTGATCTGAGAACTCAGCTCATAGTTGGCCAGGAAATAAATGCTTAAAGGCAAAATGATGAAATACCCGAAGACAAGACCGGTAAAAAATAATAGCAAGATATAAAAAACGATACGTCCCGAGTGTTTTATTTCGTCAGCAGACAAGGCAGGGCGTACAAAACGCCATAAGCACCAGAGTAGGTATGGAAACGCTAAAATAAAACCAGTTAAAAACGATATGACCATATGCCAGCGGAATTGCCCTGCTATGGTAATGTTTATCAGCCTGAAATCAAAACTTTCTATGCAAAGCGAATCGGTATTCACTAATGAGCCCAGCCTGCATAAAAGCCGGTAAGTAATAAAATCTTTGTCTTTCGGATTAAGAATAATAGTATTGAAAATAAAATCCTTAAAAAAGAAAGCTGCTATTGATAAAACAACAAAAGCTATTAGTGATCGTATTATGAATTTACGTAAAACTTCAGCATGTTCCCAAAAAGAGGCATCTTCCTTTTTGTCGGCAAGTTTGCGCAGCAGGAACCTGTACATTTTCAGGTAGGTTTATTCAGCAGGTTTTTCTGATGCGGTATCGTTTTTGCCGCTAACATCATTCAGATCGTCCATGATCTCGGCTTTTCCCTTTTTAAACTCCCCAACACCTTTGCCTAAGCCACGCATCAGTTCGGGTATCTTTTTTCCGCCAAACAAAACCAGGATTATAATGGCAATGATGATGATCTCCTGTCCGCCGATGATCCCTAATAAAATGGATTGAATTGTCATAATGATCAATATTGATAATACAAACTTACAGAAATTTATGGACTTGACAAAATTGTTCATAATCTGTAAAAAAATTATTTAGAATAATTAAAAATAAGATAAAATATTGTAGTATCTTTGTACCAAAATATTAATAAAATGAAAACGAAAATAGTATTACTCTTTATTTTTTTATTTTCCTCCCAGTTGCTATCAGCACAAAAGGGCGGTATCAAAGGCAGAGTAGTGGATGCTGTGAACAACGAACCCCTGCCTTTTGTTAACCTTATCATACAGGGAACATCCACCGGCGCCTCAACGGACATCGACGGTAATTATCAAATCAATAATCTGCAGCCGGGTACCTATACCTTGGTCGCGACATTTGTCGGATATAAGACCAAAACTATCTACGAGGTAGGGGTGAGTTCAATAAAACCTACCGTTGTCGACATTTTATTGGAGCAGACAGTCGAAAACCTTACTGGTGTTGAGATAAAGGCATCGCCCTTTGTTAAAAAAGAAGAAAGCCCCATCTCCATGCGGACGATCAGTGCCAACGAACTGTCGCGCTTACCGGGCGGTAACCGTGATATTTCTAAAGTTATCCAGTCTTTTCCAGGCGTAGCAGCTACTGTCGCCTATCGCAACGACCTCATTATCCGTGGTGGGGGACCAAACGAAAACAGGTTTTATCTCGACGGCATCGAAGTTCCGAATATCAACCATTTTGCGACACAGGGATCATCCGGAGGGCCTGCCGGCATGTTGAACATTGATTTTATCAGGGATGTTGAATTTTATTCAAGCGCTTTTCCGGCGGACAGGGGCAATGTCCTGAGTTCGATCATGGAATTTAATTTTAAAGATGGCGCCAGTGATAAGATTGGAGGAAAATTTACCATCGGTGCCAGCGATATTGGTTTGTCCCTGGAAGGACCGCTGCATAAAAATGCAACATTTATCGTGTCGGCACGGCAATCGTACCTTAAATTACTTTTTGGTTTACTCAAACTTCCATTTTTGCCTACTTATAATGATTTTCAGTTTAAATATAAATGGAAACCCGATAATAAAAATGAATTGAGTGTGCTGGGGATAGGAGCTATCGACAGATTTAAACTGAACACCAAACTTCAGGAAACCGGCACCGACCAGCAAAAATACCTGTTAAGAAACCTGCCTGTAAGTAATCAATGGAATTACCTGCTGGGTGCCAAATATGTCCATTTTATGAAAGAAGGCTATTTAACGGCTGTTTTAAGCCGAAATTTTCTTAACAACAAATCAAACAAGTATCAAAACAATGTGGAAGAACCGCAAAACCTCATACAAGACTACAATTCGCAGGAAATTGAAAACAAATTTAGAATAGAGCATACCGCCCGTCTTACCAAGGCTATCAAGATGAATTATGGAATCAACCTTGAGTACGATAAATATACCAACTCAACCTTTAATAAAATTGCGACACCTTTCGGGGTGGATACCATTGATTTTGAATCGGAATTTGATATCTGGCGCTACGGCCTGTTTGCACAGGCCAGCTTTTTGCTGTTCAGGGATCATTTTGGTTTGTCGCTGGGCCTGCGAATGGACGGTAATGATTACGATCAATCCATGCTCAACCCCCTGCATCAGCTTTCACCGAGAGTGTCCTTTACCGTTCATCTGACGGATGCTTTGACTTTAGTTACCAATGCAGGCCTGTACTATCAACTGCCTCCATATACCGTTCTGGGATACCGAGATAATAATTATGAGATGGTAAATAAAAATAACAATGTTTCCTACATCAGCGTGTATCATTTAGTTGCCGGCATGGAGTATCTCACTAAGTTCAACCTGAAAATCAATGCTGAAGGGTTCTACAAAGGTTATAATAAGTACCCTTTCCTCGTGCGTGATTCTATCTCGCTGGCAAATCTTGGCGGGGACTTTGGCATTATCGGTAACGATGAAGTGGTTTCTACTTCCAAAGGCCGCAGTATGGGGATTGAAGTAATGGCTCAACAAAAACTGTACAAGGGATTTTACGGAATCATAACCTATACTTTTGTGAGGAGCGAATTCATGGATAAAAACAATAAGTATGTTTCCTCATCATGGGATAACCAGCATATTGTCAATATTACTTTAGGAAAAAGTTTTAAGCATTACTGGGATGTTGGCATTAAATGGAGGTTTTCTCAAGGTTCACCCTATACGCCTTATGACTTGGAGGCTACACGTACTATTGCCAACTGGAATGTGCGTTATAAGGGAATTTTCGATTATGACCAGCTCAATTCCTTACGGGCAAAACCATTTCACAGCCTTGATGTCAGGGTTGACAAGAAGTTTTTCTGGAAATTTCTCACGCTAAACCTCTATGTAGACATACAGAATATCTATAATTTTAAAAGCGATCAGGCCCCGATTATTGACCTGGTGCGTGATGAAAACGGCGACGCGCTTATCGACCCTGTTGATCCGACAAAATATCAGGCAAAATATATCGATAATCCGGCGGGTTCTATTTTACCTACGCTGGGTTTGATCATTGAGTTCTGATAATATATTTTTCTTTGATAAAAAACAGAGAGAGCCTCTCTGTTTTTTTTATTCTGCATTAAAATCCTATTGAACGTAAACGCTGATGGCGCCGCAATAAGTCAGATCAGAAGCCAGGAAGATATCCTGTTCGCCCGTGCCATCGTCAATTGTCAGTGCTGTGGTATCAGACAATACACTTCCTGCGTCGTTAATGAACAATAAAATGTAATTGTATCCGTCATGATCAAATTTCAAGTCAATTTCTTTTTTATTCCCATAGCCACCCAGGCCGTAATTTGAAAGAACAAGCTTGTCGTTAACAACCAAAGAGATGATATCGCCGTCAACAATACCATTATCCCAGATTTTGAGGCTAACGTCACGGTCCGTAACATAAACGGTTCCCTGATCCTTTACCGGCCTGTTATCGTAAGTAGCAGGCATATTGGGAGAGGTAACCATCTTTTCACAAGAAAGCATGACACTACAGGCGATAGTGCATAAAATTAAAATTAGTATAAAGTTGATATTTTTCATCAAAAAAATATTCGTTATATGACTTTAAATCACAAATATAACAAACTAAAAGCTAATACGAGAAAGAATTCATTAAAGTTTTCAACATAAATGCTGATTATGATGTTTGAAATTTATTAGCTTTCTGATTGTACTGACATAATAGCAGCATTTCAATAGAAGTATAATTTTTGTATTAAAGCCACTATAATTATTTATTTATGACAACCAGGGAAATAATACAATTGCACAGGAAGATAGGCGATAACGCTACGTCCTCGAGGCTTTTTGAAGCATTGACCAGCATTGGAACGATACTGAAGGAGCTGAATAATGATGCTTTTCAGGCAGAATATGAAAACATTGATACGAATTATCAGAACTTATTGTCATACACCATAAAAGGGGTGAACGATCCGCACCGCTCGCAGGTATTGAGTTCGCTGATAATAGCTGTCATCGAACTGGCTGATAAGATCAAAGAATATTTTCTTGAAAAAAATAATTCACAGTTGCTGCTGAATAAGAGAAATTCATACAATAAATTAAGCCTTATCCAGACAAAACTAAGCGATGCTCTCGAAAGCCGCAATTACAATAAGAAAATGTCCGATTTGCTCGGAGAAAGTAATATTACTTTTGATAACTCTGAAGTTGAAAAAAAACATCAGACTTTCTGCAGTGACCTGTTCGACTATATATTATACACTGATAAACTGAGCGATTCTGACACCATATTTATTAAAAATATTTTTGATTCCGATTATTTCAAGTGGCACGACCAATGCCTGATGGTAACTTCAGTCACATTAAGCATGATCAGGTTTTTTGATACTTCAAAAATGGAGTTGTTATTTGATTTTTATTACAGCGGCAGGCATGAGATCAAACAAAGGGCTTTGATAGGAATAATTTTATGTTTTTATATATTTGACGACCGGATAAAATTTTACAAAGCTTTAAACGACAGGATCAACAAGATATATGCTGAGAGTGAGATATCCGAATCAGATGTCTTGTTTATTGTAAAGCAATTTGTCAAGGCCAAGGATACCGAAAGAATAACAAAAAGGATGCACGAGGAGATCATTCCTGATATTCAGAAACTGACCCCGCGTCTGGAAGACAAGCTTGACCTGAAAAATATCTTATCCGATGACCCGGCCATAGACAAAAACCCTGACTGGCAATCCATTCTTGATGATTCGCCGGAGCTTTTCGATAAGATCGAAGAACTGTCGAAGATGCAGCTCGAAGGCAATGATGTATTCATGAGCACATTCTCATTATTAAAACACTTTGATTTTTTCAATAATATGTCAAACTGGTTTCTTCCTTTTTATGAGGAAAATAATGAAGTGCAGAAAATCATGAGTGATGAAGGACCGGGAACCTCGAAAGGATTTATCAGCTTACTCGAAAGATCAGCCTATATGTGCAATTCTGATAAGTACTCCTTTATGCTGAACCTGAAAATGATGCCATCGCAGCAAAAATCAATGTTGCTGAATCTTTTCAACTCCGAGCTGGAAAGCATGAATGAACTCGCCGATGAAGACGAGATGCTGAATACCGCCATAAAAAATAATACTGTATATACCCAGTATATTCAGGATTTGTATCGCTTTTTCAAACTGCATCCCACCAGAAATAATTTCGATGACTTTTTTGAGCTGAAACTGGATTTTCATAATAAAAGCTTTATAAACTCAATATTACGCGACATTAGTTTTAAAAATAAAATTGCAGATTATTATTTTACCACAGATCATTATCCGGAAGCCCTTGATGTATTCCTCGGTATCCTCAGGCAGGTTAAGCCGGATATGGATATTTTGCAAAAAACCGGTTATTGTTATCAGCGTTTGAACGATCATGAAAAAGCGCTTGAATATTATCTGAAGGCAGAACTTTTCGATTCATCCAATACATGGTTGCTGAAAAAAATTGCTTTTTGCTACAGTAATATAAAGGATTTTAAAAAATCCCTGGAATATTATCTCGAAATTGAAAGGCAGGAACCGGATAATATGAAAATTATCATGAATATTGCCAATTGCTATCTGAATCTTAAAGATTACAAGAAAGCGCTGCACTATTATTACAAAATAGAGTTTAGTTTTAAGGAAAACAAAGGCATATACCGGCCTATAGCCTGGTGTCTGTTTGTATCGGGAGATTTCATCAAGGCTGAGGAATATTTTATAAGACTTATGGACAATGCGATGACGAACAAATATGATTTTATGAATTTCGGACATGTGAAATGGGTGGCCGGAAACCGCATGGCAGCAGCAGATATGTATTATAAAAGCATTAGTCAGCCCGATAATGATTTTAATAATTTTTTCAGGGGGTTTAAAGATGATGAGCCCTTGCTGATCAGATATGGCATTCAGCCCGACGAGATTCAACTGATGCTGGATTATCTTTTGTTTTTATTTAAGAACGGTCGGTAGAATTTTATTATTTTTACCCCAAAAAATAATAATTATGTTTAAAGTTAATGAGTATTTTGATGGAAAAGTAACCTCCCTGGGTTTTCAGGCCGGCGACGGAAAAGCAACAATAGGGGTATTAGCTCCCGGCGAATATGAGTTCGGAACTTCTACAGTGGAGTATATGACCGTGATTTACGGACAAATGGAAGTGCTGCTGCCTGGCGAAAGTGTTTGGAAAAGGTTTAATGAATTTGAAACTTTTATAGTTCCAAAAGATTCAAAATTTAAAATGAAAACAAGCAGCGATACTGCCTACCGCTGCTTGTACAAATAACAGAATCCCTGGTTTATTCTAATACACAGGTGTAGTCAGAATAATAAACCCTGCCATCAAATTGTTGGTTTTCGCAGTTTGCCTGAGCAGTGGTTTTGTTGCTCATTTCATAAATAAAATTTTCATTTTGTGCGGGATACAAAACGGAGGTACATTTGCAAACCCTGTCTTTCAGGCAGGAAGTCGTCAAAAAAGATATTGCAAGTACACTAACAATTAATAATGCTGTTCTTTTCATGGTTTGTAATTTTAATAATTAACGACAAAAGTAAAAAAAAATTTTAATTTTTTAAATAAATACTTTCTACAAGCCAAATAAAAAAAACTGCCACAAAAAGACCTTGTTTTTCACTATTCATCCGCTAAGCAAACCTGAGAAGTAAAATATCACTTAATGATAAAACCCTGCATTCAGTATAATGAAATCTGTATAGCGATTGATTTCCGAAAAATTCCCTTTTGTGGCAGCTTTTTAAGCCTGTTAAACTTGTAACTTATTCAAGTTCGCAAACGGTGTTTCCTGTAACATACACGTCGCAGGCAGCCTTGGCATCTGCTTTGGTTGCATCTTCAATAGTGTAATTGAAGGTGCCGCATTTACATGTCCAGTCTTTTTTACAAGACGATAATGAAATGGCCAATACTAAAAGGCCTGCTAAAATTAATGCTGTTTTTTTCATAGAAATTTTTTTATAGTTAGACAAATGTTGTTGCTGAATTCAAAAGTAATATTTTTTCTAATCAGATATATTAGTTAGCTAAAAAATTGTCCTCCGTTTTATGAACAATTTTTCTGATGGTGTTACTGATTATGAAAAACCGAAAGGCAAAAGACTATTCCAGTTCGCACGTATAATCCGCAGTGTAAATTCTGCCCGAAGATTGCTGGTTGTCGCACTGGTCTTTTGCCTCCTTATTACTGATATCTTCGTAGGTATATTTGTAATTTTGGGCAGGATCGGATCCCGATGTGCAGTTCCAATACCTTGTTTTAAGGCAGGAGGTGCTCATCAGGGCTATGGCACAAAAACCTGCAGTCAATAAAAAAGCTTTTTTCATAAGGTGTATTTTAAATTTGGTGAATTATTGTCATAAATCAATTAAAATGTAGAGTAAACGGGTATCATATCAATTTTTATTGAGCCATTCTATCACGGAGTCGTAATTCAGAGAGATATAATTTTCTTTTTGTTCCACCACCGAATTATTGACAAACATGATGGCCGGCATATTATATCCGGCAAGAGAAACAAAACGTTCGCCAAGCAGCATCATATAAGGGATGTTTTCAGTTTTGGTATCGTCGAAAAATGGTACAAGATTCTTTTCATTGCCATTTAAAACAAAATAAAATGGGATTTCCGGATTTTGCTTGTTGATAATATGGATTTTATAGGCAGCCACCCGGCAATGTTTGCAGGTCAGGCTCATGAAAGCGATGATATGTTTTCCTTTTCTCAGGTCAACTTCAGGCTTTTTTAAATCCGTGCTTGTATACAAGGTGTCAAGGTCAAGTTTGTAGCCCGTTGTTTCTTCCTGAGACTGATAAGTGGCAATAAAATCAGGAGGATTTAAGATAAAAGGAAGGCTGAGTGATGCTACTATTCCTAATATCATCAGCAGCTTCTGAAACCGGTATTTCAGGTCGTGTTTTACCAGGAGCAGTAATACAGCAACTGCAATCATGCCCAGGTTTTTAAATATAGATTCCAGCGGGGTCATCACCAGGTAATTGCCGAAACACTTGCAATTGCCTTTATTCCCCTCGAAATACATCTGAACGAAAAGATAGATGGTGAAAACAGCCAGCAAGGCTAACGTGGCTTTTAAGGTGAATTTCCGAAGCCTGATATTAAAAACGAGCATGATGCCCAGAAAAAATTCAATGCCTATGAACAAACGGGATATAATGGGAGCAGTTTGCCAGTTAGCCACGCCGATGTCAATAAAGGTCAGTTCAAATAACTCTATCGGGTAGAGTTTTGTCAGCCCGGAAAAAATAAATACCAGCCCCAGCAGCACGCTGATTACACTATAAATAATTTTTTTTATCATAATTAAAAACCATATTTGTCGATAAGATAAACCAATGCTGCCATAGAGGCCGCTCCAAGCTGAAGTTCCCTTTTGTTCACCGCTTCAAAAATATCGGTAGCGGCATGCTGGTAATCAAAATACCGTTGCGAGTCGGTCATCAGCCCGAAAAGAGGAATGTCGTGGCCTTCAAGAAAACCAATGTCAACAGCAGAATGCCCTTTAACATACAGCCATAAACCATAATCAAGCAGTAAGGGTTTCCACTGTTCAAGCCTTAGGGTAACATTAGCTTCAGCCTCATAACTAAATCCCTGAGGTGTGAATCCCCCGCAGTCGCTTTCGATAGCAGCAACATGTTTTTCGCCTTTGCTGATAACTGTTTCAGCATATTTTCTTCCTCCACGCTGAGCCATTTCTTCATCCATGAACTCAACAATACGCAAGGTATGCCTTAACTTAATATTTAATGTTTTAAAAATCCTCAGAACTTCCATAGCCTGCACCATGCCTGCTCCATCATCGTGGGCGCCTTCACCGTTATCCCATGCATCAATATGGCCTCCCACAACAATTATTTCTTCCGGAAATTCTGTCCCTTTTAATTCGCCGATAACACTGTAAGATGCTGTGTCAGCTTTTTCTGTACAGTTTGACTGAAGAAACAGTTCAAGTCCGGGATCTTTTTTTAGCAGGCTGCTGAGCAGGTCGGCACTTTTGGTGCTAATGGCAAATGCAGGTACTTTTTGGGTACTATCGAAATAATGCATAATTCCGGTATGGGGAGCATCGTGATCAGCCAGTGTCAACGATCTGTTTACCGAAGCCAATCCTCCATACTTTGCTGCCTGTGAAGCGCCGGCGAATCTCTGATCAGCCGCACCACCGTATGCCGGAAAAGTAGAATAGGTAGTGGGATTTGCCGGCCTGTTAAAAAAAACTATTTTCCCGCTGATTTTATCTTTTCCAAGTTTTTCGAGTTCATCAAAATTTTTCACTTCTACCACCTGTGATTTTATGCCTTTTTTACCGGTGCCCACAGAACCGCCTAAAGCACAGACAGCAAGAGGGTATTTTCCAGCACTTGATTTTGTAACTTTGCACGTTTCTTTTCCGCCGCGTTCCCAGTTTCTGACTGTATGTTCAAGGATGTAAACGGTATCCGCGCCATTTTCGGCAAGGATATTTTTTGCCCAGTCAGCAGCTTTGAGCGATTGCGGAGAGCCACCGATTCTTCCGCCTATATTTTTACATAGGTAGTGTAAATTATCGTAAGCAGCATAGTTGGTAAGGGCTTCGGTGAAAATGCTTCGCAACACAACCGTATCGTTTTTTTGAGAAAACATGATGCTGCTCATACAAATAAGAAAGCATGATGTCAATATTATTTTTTTCATAAACAAAAATACAAAACCCCGCAGTAAAATTACTACGAGGTTTTGTATTAATTCAAAAAAAATCAAAATTATTTTATCACCGCAATTTTTCTGGTGATTATGTTATCGCCATTGATGATCTTCATGATATAAGTGCCTTTAGCGAGTTCAGAAACATTGAGCAGATGATAATTGCTGATGTCATTAACACTAATTATTAGTTTTCCAAAAACATCATACAGCATCAAGTCAGAATTTCCGGCATTGCTGATTGTAATATTCTTGTAGGCCGGATTTGGGTATATTGAAATATTTCCGTCAGAGGTTTCATCAATTCCGGCATATGTAACATCCATTTCTGCAGACTGAAAGATTTCTTTGGTGGTATTTTCCTGTATCATCACGACCACCATCAGGTCCGACATTTCTTCAACATGGGCGTTGGTCAGGTTCGAGGTAAAAGTATGGGTATAGTTATTTTCTGCATCAAACTTTACTGTCAGGCCGGATCCGCCGGTGATCATATCCATCATTACATGTTTGAATGATGTTTCGCCGTTTGTGCTAACATTACCTGTGGTTGTTTTTTCAACGACGATAACGTGCACTTTAAAAATACCTGAAACATAAGGAGTAATGGTCAAAGGAACTGTAATAATGTTTCCCGAGTATCTAGGAGAGAAGTTGCTGATAGCGAAAAATGTCGCTTTGGCTTTTTCAGAATTTAGTATGCTTAACATAGTCGCAGAAGTTTGGGCTGATAATTTTCCGTCAATATATAATGCCGGAACACTTGTAACCCCGTAGTATGTCCTGCGTGTTCCGCCTTCAGCAGTGTAATAAGGGTCGCCATTGCCGGGCCAGTTCATCTGGTACTTAATAAGTGAAAATTCGGTGCCGTGTGCAGCAATAAAAGGTGTGAATGTACTTGAATTAAAACTGGCGCATGGGCCGCAGGTTGAAGATGTAAATTCTTCGAATGCCGGTGTGCGGGTTGTGGTTTGAGTGGCTACAGAAATACTTTTTGTAAGGCTGTCATTAGCCTGGCTACAATCAGGGCCTGCTGAATTAACACCGGATAC
>CAZMPB010000084.1:0-13180 GCA_964567775.1 uncultured Bacteroidales bacterium | reverse complement strand
ATACTTTTGGGTGTAAGCCGGTTCAGCTTACACAAGGCAGAAACCGAGGTTCCGTATTTTCCTGCAATATGGCCAAGCGTGTCGCCCTTTTTCACATAATGATAATTTCCCTTGCTTGTATAAGAAGATTTCCCTGAAGAAGTTGATTTATGGGCATAGGTGGTACTTCGTGATTTATCAAAAGTTCTGTTTGTAACAAACAAGGTATCGCTCAAAAGTTTGAATTTTTCGAAATCAATGATCTTTTTCGGATTCATGGGGGTGCCGAGATAGCGGACTTCAAAGTGGAGGTGCGGCCCTGTGGAACGGCCCGTGCTGCCGCCATAGCCAAGAAGTTCGCCTGCCTTTACCACCTGGTTTTCCCTTACCCTGAAACCCGACAAATGTCCGTAAACCGTTTCAAGTCCGTTAAAATGCCTGACTACGGCAACATTTCCATAGCCCCTGTGGTATTTCGCTATCCTCACCATCCCGTCAAAAGCAGATTTCACACTGTCACCGATATCCAGGTCCAGATCAATGCCATAATGAAAACGCCTGCGCCGGTAGCCATAATCTGAGTTAATCCTGCCTTTTACAGGAGGTGCATAAAAATTAGTAATATTGTCAGACAATATCAGTATCGTCGTATCGGTTTTTTTTGAAAAATCAACATGGGGATAATATATTCCATTATTATCCCACGACTCATAAAGCTCACTGGCCGGAAAATATTCTGACAGTGAATCGGTGTCGTCATAAAAATTTGAACGAAGATCAATACTGTCGTTAACGCTCTCCATGATTTCGAACGATTCTCCGTTTTCTTGCGAATAAAGCGGAAAACAGGCGAAAACAACGCCCATAATACCAATGGTTATGTTTATTAATAATTTATTGATCATTTTTGCTGAAACCCCTCAAAAACTTTCCATAAACAGTAAAGCTAATATTTACAGGTTATGCAAGATTATTTTTACAATTACAAAAATACGATTTTCTGAAAACTGGCAAAGTTTTTTTAACAAAAGCCCATGTTAAAGTTCAGAAATTATTTCATCTATTTTATTTTCAGCACTTTTTGATAAAATATTTTATCGTCGGTCTGAACAGAGATAAAATAGATTGCTTCGGGCAAAATTGACATATCAATGGAAATATTTTTCTGATCCTCAAAACCGATTTTACGGATCAGATTACCTGTACCTGAATAAATACAGACAGACCTGACATTTATTGAATTATTTTCTAAAATAATTTTCATTTGTTCTGTCACCGGATTAGGGTAAAATCTGAACCCATATTTGTCCGATAATTCATAAATTCCCACAACAGTTATATTTTCTGAAAAAGAATCCATACCACAGGCATTGTTGGCGTGCAGTGTTACAGTATAACTTCCATCGCCCGCGTAGGTATGCACAGGGTTAGTATCGCCTGAAAAATTGCCATCATCAAAATTCCAGTTATACGTCGAAGCGTTGGTTGAAGTATTAGTAAAATTAATATCAAGATCGTTGACCAAATAAGTAAAACCTGCCACCGGCAAGGTCGTTACCTCAACGATCCGGCTTGTGGTATCATTACTGTGATCATTATCTGCTCCGAGGTCAGTTCCGGCCAGAAATTTATAATTAACGGAAGCGGATATTGTTTCACTATTCGAAAATATGAAAGCTACCGAATCACCTGCCGCAATTGTAACACCAGATAAGGTATCGTTTACAACCGTCATAGCGTCTATTTGATAGTACAGAGGAATCGCACCGTTAAAAGGATATGGTCCAAAATTTTTAATAAAGATTTTTACATTGAAAGTACTATCCACACAATATCCGCCTGAAGCTGGCAGATCAATTAAACATACACCCAGGTCATCAATATCAAACTCATCGGCTCCGATATCAGGTGCGACCATGTTTCGCAGATCACCATCGATATCGTGCTTAATGACAAATGGTGTCAGTGTTGCTGTCCCGGCGCCGTTGATCAGGTTGCTGCCCGCATGAAGATCGGTATCAGAAATAAAGCCGGGATTTGCTATAAAGGAATTGCTGTCTAATGATGTCAAAGAACGCCAATTGGTCAATGTAGTAACACCGGCAGTTTTCCAATAGGCGATAAATGTCCCGCTATTGATGAACAAGGCATTATAATCAGCTTGTGCAATGGGTGTGCTTGCAGTTCCGGCAACATAATATATATAGCCCTGACCTGGTAGTCCATTTTTAAAAACATTATTTTTAATGAAAAGGTTTGCCGTATTGCTTCCGTTGATGTGAACACATGCACCCTGAATAGCCTGTGTATTATGAATATTAATACTATTATGCAAAATGTAAAGATTTTTGCTGTTCACAATATAAATTCCGTGGGCGTTGCTATTCCCTCCGATAGAAATAAAATTATTTGCTATCAATGCATTTGCTAAGGTCGACTCATTACAACTATTAATACTCAAACCATCACCCATCGAAAGAATTATTTTGTTATTCAATATCCGCATGGTATCGTCGGAGTTTTGAAAATACATCCCGCTGTAATAAATGTTCGTGGTGTTGGTTGTGACCTCATTCCCGTCGACATAGGCAAAGCGATGATACACAAGTTGGATGCCCTTCAGGCTCTGGTTCACAAATTTATTATTTCTGATCAAAATAGTAGAATCAGGCGCGGCGCTGCTTATCCCAGAAAAGCAAAGGCCGTAAGAACCATTTTTTACGATGTTATTCTGAAAGATGGTATAAGCTTTAAAACCTGAATTATTTGTACAAATAACAGCGCTGTTCATTTGAGTATTGCCTGAATTCGCATTGCCTTCAATAATGCAGTTTGAAAAGGTATTTTTTCGTGCACTGCCATAAAAATCAATCACCTTACAATATTTAAGCGTGTCAGTTCTTTTAATGGTCAGTTTGTCAAAGGTAATATAATCTGCACCGTTCAATTGTATTACATAGTTATTAGCTGAAGAAGACGAAGATGGAAATTGCAGCCTGACGGAAGTACTGTCACCATTCAGGGGCTGAAAAACAACGGATGCCGCAGGTCCGGCGCCTGTTATCTGGTTTATTGATATCCGCTCTGTATAGGTGCCGGGCCTAACCTGAAAAACCACATTCCCGCTGATGCCTTGTGAGTTCAGGGCGGCTACCGCGTCAGAAAATGAAGCAAAATCATCGGAAAGTACTGGCCCGATGATTAAAGTATCCGATAATTGTCCCAGAACCGGACGAGAATATATGCCTGCAAAGAACATCAAAACAACAACAATAGTAATTTTTTTCATGGATTGTATTTTTGTAATTGTCCAAAAATATTAAAAAAAATGAATTAGTAAGTGAAATTTTATCTGTTGGTCAAATAAAACTTAATCTTAATAATATTTTTATCCTGATTTATACGTTATTAATAAAATTGTTATTATTTTTTTTAAAAAAATTGAATTTTATTTAAAAAAATGTTTTTCTTTTGTAACTTAAAGTTAAAACAAACAGTATAAAACGTATTAATTAAAAACTGATATTTTTTTATTTTTTTGTTAAAAATATTTATTAGTTTTACTGTCGCATATTTTTTGTTGAAAAAAAGATATATTGAGTTATGAAGTTCTTAAAAAAATGGTACATAATATTGCTGGCGGTTTTTATAGCAGAGATTGCATTTGATTCATGCAACAGGCATTACCGTTACAAAAGGATGATCAAACGCAGACGTTCTGCCATATCGAAAAGGTATCATTCGCCTTATCAGAAAAAACTAAAGAAGAATATTATCCCCATCAATAAGAATTACATTATTAAAAATAAGCGTAATACGTCGGGAGTTCCCGGTTATGGTAACCGAAGAAAATAATTTCTAAAAAAAAAGAGGCTGAAGTTCAGCCTCTTTTTTTTAGAAAAATCTGATATTATTGTAGCTTCATTATTTTCGAAGTAAATGTGTTCATTTCTGAAACCACTTTCAGCATATAATATCCTTTTGCCAGTTCGTCGGCAAGGTTGATATAAATATTGTTACAACCCTGATTTCTGGCAATATTTTCCTTTTCATAAACTACTTTCCCCGACAGGTCAACAAGCTGAACATCCACCGCAGAGGTATCATTCGAATAAAAAACTATCTGAAACGCGTCAGTAAACGGGTTGGGAAAAATTGTCATGGCATTTTCCTTATCGAAATTATGTATTGCATCGCCTTTAAGAATAATGTTAGCGGCGGCAAGATTGGGAATGCCATAACCATAATCTCCATCAGGACTCAGAAATCTGCTGGAAGAGGCAATGACGGCTTCCATAATTTTCAGGTTGTTTTTCGATGGGTTTGCCTGCCACAAACAGGCGACGGATCCGGCCAAAACAGGCGAAGAGAATGAGGTTCCATTGCCCGACATGATACTTCCGGAAACCGACGACACAAAAGTACCTTCGCCCAACGTACAGACCGAGGGTTTTATCCGGCCATCTGATGAAGGCCCCCGTGAACTAAAATTTGCAACCTTAGCATTTTTGTCAACAGCCCCTACCGTCAGGATATTTTTTGCATCCGCTGGAGCGCCTATATAATGCCATTCCTTATTTCCTGAATTACCGGCACTGTTGCAGACCAGTATACCTTTGCTTGAAGCAATCTCCGCACCCAGCGAAGACCTCGCGACATTTCCGTTCATGTCTGCATAAGTATGGTTCCAGTCCGGATTAAAAAATTCAGTATAACCCAGAGAAGAGTTAATAATATCTGCTCCAACACTATCGGCAAACTCTGCTGCAGATACCCAGTTATCTTCTTCAACAGGATATTCGGTGTTGCCTTCCTCAGAACGTAAAAGCCAGAATTTTGCTTTGGGGGCAGTTCCTACCAGGTTACCGGGAACGTTAGCGCCCATGATCGACAAAACCATCATTCCGTGTGTACTGGGGACTGAAAAAACGTTACCACCCGGTTCAACAAAATCTTTTGTGCCTAAAATCTGATTATTATGCCAAAGGCTGTCAAAAACAGAAATGGAATCGACATTTAAAAAACCTGCATCCAAAACTGCAATTTCCATTCCCTGCCCGCAATAATCCAGATTGTGGAGAAAATCAGCACCGATCATGTGGGCCTGATCAAAACCGTTTCCATAATCAATCCTGTTCACATTAACCATGGCTACTTGTTTTTCAAATTTACACATGTCAATGTTATCATTATTGGTGTATAAACTACCCAGACTGTTACTTCCGTCCATGGAATCTTTTCGTTTTTTAAGCTTAACGCCTTTTTTCAGCGAAGACTCGGCCAAAGAATCAATATCCGCGACAAATGGCAAAGCCCTGATCCTTGACAGTTCCGCGGTATCGGTTGTCCGGACAGTGATACAGTTAAACCATCTGGAAACCGTATATACATCTGCCCCGGTATTTCTGACGCTGTCGATGTACCATGAATTAACAGGGATATCGTTGGCTTGTATCTGGATATTCTGAAGGGTACGCCTTTCTATGGCTCTTTCTGACAGATACTGTGAGGGATTTTCAATAGTATAGGGCGAATTATTTTTATCCGTGAAGGTAACCCTGTATTTAGAAACAACATACTCCTGCGCTTCAGAGGAGATAAAGATCAAACATAACGCTATTAATAGAAAGTGCTTTTTCATTTTTTTTAATTTCCGTAAGATTGAAGGGTGTATGAATAGTCAATACCGCCAATGACAGCACCGGTAGGTTGTTTTTCCAATGCAACACATTTTTTATAAACCATACCTATATGAGCCGCATACACTTCCTGCTGAAAGTCGTCGCTGATAAGGGTATACAGGCTTTTTTGCAGTACCGTAACCGTGGAATCAAGATATATATTGTTTATGGTTTTTGGGGTGTAAACATCCTGGTATTTATAGGTCTGTTCGCCGAGCGTATTAAAAGTATTCCCGTTCCATTCATGATATGCTGCAACCGGAAATATCAGTTTGATCAAACGTATGTTTTCTTCTACACGTTCCGCACAGGAAGGTGTCAGTGTCTGATACCATACATCCCTGATCGTCCATGCAACAGTATCGGCAGATCTGATATAACGTTCAATCCGCTGGCTTGTTCTTCCCGAATTATCCGTAAAAACAGATTCGACTAATTCTTTGAGCTGGAAATGAAAGATGTCAACATTACCGGTGAAGTCATTATAGCTTATGGAGTCCACATTATAGATCACCCAATGCCCGGTATTTGCAGGAAAATATTTATATCCCATATCTACCGGTTCGCCTGTTTCCTTTTTGCAGGAAGAAAACAATGCCGTAACCAGAATGATGACAAGCAAACACGTGAAATACTTCATAAAGAAACTTTATGCGAAGTTAAAAAAAATTGCTGTATGTTCTGAACAACAAGTTCAAAATAATACAAATTTTCATTTAATGATCCCTCCACCGATCACATCATCACCTTCATAAAAAACAACCGATTGACCCGGGGTAACAGCAGCAACAGGATTTTCAAATACTACATGTGCCAGATTATCCTGTATTTTCACAGCGCTCAACATGCCTTTATCTTTATAACGTATGCGGCTGATAATATTTTTCATTTCTGAAAGCTCCGGGTATTTCATAAGATTGATCTGATGGGCAAATAATTCCGTGGTCATCAGGTTTTCCCGTTCGGTCAGCACAACCGTATTTTTTTCCGCACTGATTGCTTTAACATAAAGCGGATGGCCAACAGCCACTTCCAGCCCTTTGCGCTGCCCGATGGTATAAAAAGGATACCCGTGATGCTTACCCAGAATTTTTCCGTCTTTATCAAGAAAATCGCCGCCTTCAACCTTAGCTTCCAACCCGTCGATACGCCTTTTCAGAAACCCCCTGTAATCGTTATCCGGAATAAAACATATCTCATAGCTTTCGCTTTTGCCTGCAATCCTTGACAACCCATGTTTTGTTGCCAGAATTTTAATATCTTTTTTATCGTACGAGCCTAAAGGAAAAATGGTGCGGCTGAGGTGCCTCTGGCTTAAGCCCCATAGCACATAGGTCTGATCTTTAGTGTCGTCAAGCCCTTTGCGAAGAAAATACCTGTCGTTCTCAAATCCTATACGTGCATAATGTCCGGTAGCAATATACCGGCAATCCAGCTCATCGGCCTTCTGAAGCAGGTCTTCCCATTTCATCAGCTTATTGCAGAGCACGCAGGGATTGGGTGTACGGGCAGCCAGATATTCACTGATAAAATTGCTGACTATTTTTTCTTCAAATTCCTTCCTTAGATCCAGCACAAAATGAGGGAATCCAAGGTCAACAGCCACTTTGCGCGCATCGTTTATCGCGTCGAGGTTGCAGCATCCGCTTTCCGTGACTGTGCCTCCTGCTGATTCATAGTCCCAGACTTTCATGGTCACGCCCACAAGTTCATAACCCTGTTCTTGCAAAAGTATCGCAGCCACAGAGCTATCAACACCTCCGCTCATCGCGAGCAACACCCTTTCTTTTTGAGGCATATCATTCATATTTCATCAGCGAAGCCCACGACAGGAATCCTTCAATCTTATCGGGATGGACCTTCACCGGCTTCCCGCATTCCGGATTGAGAATCAATACCGGATTCTCTTTGGTAAATGCTTTTCTGTTTTTTAACGACCATCTTGAAATAATAAAATCAGGGCTGATCCTGAAAAAATTGAATTGATCCAGTCTTTTTTCCAGATCGTTCAGGGAGGTTGGGGTAATAATCTCTTCTCCGGAGTTTTTCTTTATGTGAACCTCATTATTTTCAGAAAAACAATAAGCGACATCATCAACAAACACCCACGTACCGGGACCATTGTCCTTTACGAGTATTTCTTCTTTAACACGCTGCCCTTGATTATATGTCAGCTTGCGGTTGCCAAGGCTGTTTTCATCAAAAAACATCCACACGCCCTCCTGAAAATCATTTTTATATACGCCCGTGAAGAGTATCTTGCCCGAATCATAAAAATACTGGTACTTTCCGTTTAGTTTACCGTTCTGATAGGTGCATTTCAGTTTAAGGATGCTGTCCGAGTAAAAGTCCATGGCTTCACCTTCCAGCACGTTGTTTTTATAATTTTCGATACGGTTTATTTTTCCATTCTCATAAAAATATTTCCAGTTACCCTCCTTAATTCCTGTTTTATAATTCTCTTCGGATATCTTTATTCCGTTGATGCCGTAATAAACCCAAAGTCCTTCCTTCTTTTTATCAATATATAATCCTTCCGCGTTTTTAGTACCGTTATTGAAATACATGATGGTTTGGGCTTTGCTTCCGCTGTCGGAATAGGCGGTAACAGCCTTAATTTTCCCGTTGGGATAGTAATATTTGAATTCGCCTGTTGGTTTATCGTTGATAAAAGTGCCTTCGTATTTCAGGGTATCACCGACATATTTCTTCCATGGCCCCTGTTTGCGGCCAAGGCTATCGGTCATATTGACAGGCTGGGCAATCACCACGCCGCATAATACAAAGAAAAAGATGAGGAGTACTGATCTTTTATTTATGGTTTTTTTCATATAAAAAATCCGCTAATTCTTTTAGATTATTAAAAACGTAATCAATCTTGTGTTTATTATTTTGAATGATCTGTTTATCGTCACCAATGTAGACAGCAACCATGCCAAGTTTTGCGGCAAATTCCATATCGCTTAATGCATCACCCACCATAACAGCATGGTGGAATTCTATGTCAGGAAAATCATTTTTTGCCTGCAGCGCCATGCCTGTGGCAGGTTTGCGGTTTTGGCTATTCCTTTCTGCCAGATCGGGACAGAAATAAATTCTATCAATAAAACCACCGTATAGCGCGATCTCATCACACATTTTGCGGTGAATATCATTCAGATCAGCTTCATCCATGATACCTTTGCCTATACCCTGCTGATTGGAAATAATGATCACACGCGCGAAAAACATCCTCATTAGAGCCAAAGATTCTTTTACGTGGGGCAGAAATTCAAATTCCTTCCAGGATTTCACATAATCATCAGGTAGCTTTTTGTTTATAACACCATCGCGGTCGAGAAACAAGGTCCAGGATGAAAAATCGCTTAATTGAGGAAACATAGGATTTGTGAATTATTTATGATTTTTTTATTTATCATTTGGGGACTTCTACCTACACACAAGGTATAAATAGACAAATAGAAAAATAGTCTAATAATCCCTAACGCAACGCACAGAATACCCATTCTCCTCATAGCTGCCGGTCTTGCTTACAGCGCTGTTATCGTAGCGCATGGCCCGGATCCAGGCATCATTAGCTATGTTGGCCTCCGTAGAACTCCACCAGTTACCGAAGTCCCCAATGTGGTAGAATGTACCATTGCTGAAACGGTAGCCACCCGGAAGGGCGGTGAAACCGCTTTCGTTGGTTGCTCCGGTATTAGGGCTTGCCCAATGGGTGGTACCGGTTTCTTTTAATTTGCCACCGGCAACAGATGCTCCTCCCAAATAGCTTGTAAGTATTGTCCATTCTGCATCGGTGGGTACATGCCAGCCGATGGGGGCTATGTTACGGCCATCATTCACTGCATACCAGTTATAGAGTTTACCATAAGTTGTGCCATTGCTGAATGAATTATCGTAATTACAAAAAGCCCCTGTTATAAGGTTGCCCCAGTCGTCAGGGTCGGATACATTAGGTATTGGTTCGCCATTGCGATAATGTGATACTTTCAGGTTCTCAACCATCCAAACCTGTGTGCCAATAGTTATGGTATTATATACATTACCATCGTAGTCGGTCACGGTGTTGGAATTGTCCTTAAGTGTAGTAAAAGTAATCGTGTTTCCATACCCTGTGCCGGCGGTATTGGTGGCATAGGCCTTTAAATAATATGTAGTATTGGCAGACAAACCGGCGATTAAGCTGGTAAAACTCCCCGACCCTTCGCCATCATTGGTTTTATTATCGGATATGGTCGGATTCTGGCTGGTACTCCAGCATACGCCACGTTCCGTTATTTCAGCATCTTTTTCGTCAAATCTGGTGATATATCCACCGCACATGGCAGTGGTTTGTGTAATAGCTGAAACATCTGTTGTGAAAAGTTCGGGAGTTTTTACATCTTTCTTACAACTGTTTGTGAAAATTAACAATGCTCCCATAATTACGATCGGATAAATCAAAATTCTGTTTTTCTTTTTCATAAAATTTCAATTTTAAAGGAGTAATATTCATTTTAATTAAACTGTTATTGGATTCCCTGTTCGCTGTTGTTGCCTGTTTTATTGCGCTGTTATCAGTGATAGCTTCACTTGAAGTGAAACTATTACTTGTCAAATAACTAAAAAAGTTTTTCCTCTATGATCTGGCAAAAAATATGTCCGACCAGAATGTGTGCTTCCTGAATACGCGGTGTCTTATTTGACGGAACATTAATCAGGTATCCGACCAGATCCTTCATTTTTCCGCCACTTTCGCCTGTAAGTCCGACGGTAATCATATCCATTGCCTTTGCAACTTCAATAGCATTGATGATATTCTGAGAATTGCCGGATGTGGAGATGGCAACCAACATATCCCCCGCCCTGCCTTTGGCTTTGACCAGACGCGAATACACATCGTGGTATGAATAGTCGTTTGCCACTGCTGTCATGTAAGAAGTATTCACATGCAGGGCCTCGGCATCCAGCGGCTCCCTGTCAAACGCAAAACGTCCGGACAGTTCCGCGGCAATATGCTGGGCATCGGCCGCACTGCCACCGTTACCGCAAAGCAGGATACGCCCCTTGTTTTTGAGTATCTCCGCTGCTTTCAGGCTTATCTTACTGATGGCATCAATAAGATTATGATCCTCAAGCATACGCTTTTTAACATCTATGGATTCGTTGATGCAATGTTCTATTTTCATGTCAAATAATTATTAAGCAAAAATAAGATTTATCAGTTGATCATTGAATAAAACTCTTCTTCAGAGATAAGCGGGACTTTCAGTTTCTCCGCCTTCTTCATTTTTTCCGGCCCCATTTTGTCGCCGGCCAGAACAAAGCTGGTCTTTGCTGAAATAGAGCCTACATTCCTGCCGCCGTGCTTTTCGATCAGTTCTTTCATTTCATCTCTGGAAATACTGAAAACACCAGAAACTACAAAAGATTTTCCTTTTAATTTATCGGACAACAATTCAATATCAGATTTTTGCATACAAAACTGCAAGCCTTTTTGTTTCAGACGTTCGATCGTATTCAGGTTAACAAGTTCATTAAAATATCTCTGAATACTTCCTGCAATAATATCACCGATCTCCTCGGCCTGCTTCAATTCTTCAAAGCCGGCTTTCTGCAGTTCTTCAATATTGTTAAAGTGAAAAGCCAGTTTTTTAGCAATGGTTTCACCCACATATCTTATTCCCAAAGCATAAAGTACGCGTTCAAAGGGCACTTTTTTTGAATCTTCTATCCCTTTGATGATATTCTCTACGGTTTTTTCGCGAAATTTCACAACACGGGTTTTCTCCTGTCCTTCTAAAAAATATTCTTTCTCCAGCCCCAGAATATCTTCTTTTTTCAGATCATACAGGTCTGCAAGATTATGTACCAGCCCATTGTCAAAGAGTATTCCGACTTTCCCTTCACCCAGGCTGTCTATATTCATGGCTTTGCGGCTGATAAAATGTTCTATCTTCCCTTTTATCTGTGGTGGGCAGCCGCTTTCGTTCGGGCAGTAATGCGCTGCTTCGCCTTCGACACGTGCCAGTTTGCTGCCACATTCAGGACAAGCAGTGATAAACTGAAGTTCCGTGCTGGCTGGATCACGCTGCGCCATATCAACATTAACGATTTTCGGAATGATCTCTCCGCCTTTTTCCACAAATACCATATCGCCGATACGGACATCGAGCTTTTTGATGATGTCGGCATTGTGTAATGAGGCACGCTTTACGACGGTGCCAGCAAGCTGAACAGGTTCAAGATTGGCTACAGGAGTTATCGCCCCGGTACGCCCCACCTGAAAATCCACTGAGATCAGCCGTGTGAGCGCCTGTTTGGCTTTAAATTTATATGAAATAGCCCATCTGGGCGATTTTGCTGTAAAACCAAGTCTTTTTTGCTGGTCATGAGAATTTACTTTAATCACTATTCCGTCAATGTCGATAGAAAGCTCGTCACGCGCCTTGTCCCAATAATTAATAAATTCAAAGATATCATCAATAGTTTTACATTTGGCGATATACATGGGCGCTTTAAAGCCCCAGTCGCGGATCTTCATCAGGTTTTCGTAATGACTCTCATACGGGAGGTTTTCACCTATCAGAAAATAAAGATAACAATCAAGGGAACGTTTTGATACTTCGGAAGAATCCTGCATTTTCAGGCTCCCGGAGGCGGCATTGCGCGGATTTGCAAACGGCTGATCTCCGATCTCGAGGCGTTCTTCATTCAATCGTTCAAATTCGGAGCGGGGCATTACGATCTCACCGCGTATTTCAAATTCAGAAGGAAAATCGCTGCCAAACAACCTCAGAGGAATGCTTTTTATGGTTCTGACATTGGCCGTAACATCATCGCCCTGAATGCCGTCGCCACGGGTTACCGCATATTTCAGAGAGCCATTTTCGTAAGTCAGCCCGATAGCTACACCATCGTATTTCAGCTCGCAAACATATTCCACATCTTCGCCGGGTAACAACTTGCGCACGCGCTGGTCAAATTCTGTAAGGTCTTCTTCCGAATAGGTATTACCCAGAGATAACATAGGATTTTTATGAACCACCTGACGAAAGCTTTTTGTGATCTCCCCTCCCACACGTTTGGTGGGCGAATCGGGCAGGGCAAACTCCGGAAATTCTTTTTCGAGCTTTATCAGTTCCTCCAGCAACATATCAAAATCGTAATCGGAAATGGCAGGATCCGATAGTGAATAATACCTGTAATTGTGAAGGTTTATTTCTTCGGTAAGTTGTCTGATACGGTTTTGGGCAATAACTTTTTCCATTTTAAATTTACTTAGTACAAAGATAAGGAATAGTTTTTCATTGGTATGTGAGATTAAGCAGGCAAATTTTGTATTTATGCCTGCTTCCATTCAAAACAAAGGGTAAATCTTTTTTGAGGTACTGAAAAAAAATCACAATGAAAATTTATCAGAAAATCTGATGTTGTATTTCAAACATTACTTTGGGAAAAAGACTTTAACAGGGGCAGCGCCCCAGGGCTGTTCAATTCTAAAAATAAAAAAGACGTTTCAATTAATGAATGTTAAT
>CAZMPB010000083.1:0-13289 GCA_964567775.1 uncultured Bacteroidales bacterium | reverse complement strand
TATGTTACTGCTAAACCGGAAAATGCCATCACTTTCCTGATAGGCTCAACGGAGTTTTATATTCCGGTGGGAAGCAGCATCAATGTTGAACATGAACTTAAAAAGCTACATGAGGAATTGAAATATCAACAAGGATTCCTCGATGCTGTAAATAAAAAACTTAGCAACGAACGTTTTGTTAATAATGCCGCTGAACATGTGGTGGCAGCCGAAAAGAAAAAGAAAGAGGATGCTGAATCAAAGATCCGTATCATCGAAGAGCAAATGAACTCGTTGAAGCAATAAGGCAAATCAGAAAGCGTTTGCTATTTACAACGAATCGTAATGTTTAAAAATATCCATACGCGTACCTCTTTAATTTGTATGATTTTACTTGCTGGTATAGCTATTTCCTGTAAGACAGAGAAAAGTTGTTCAACGGGCTGCCTTTACGGTAGCACTGAAGATATCGGCATACACAAAAAATTGAATACAAAAAAAACAGTAAAGGAATTACACCGGTCAACTTTAACAGGAACCCTTACAAAAGATCTTGACAAACAAGAAAACATGAACTCTGGGAAAGCGGTAAAAAAAAGGCCAAAAAAGAGTCGAACAATCAACCAACCCATTTTATAATCATTATGGCATTAAGTATCTTCGAAGACAAATCCACAAAGCCTGATGAAAAAATGCTTGCCGAAGTATTGAGGATATCGTACGTGTGGTGGAAAGAAATCAGGGAGTTTGTCATTCAACAGTACCCACAGGCGCTTGAAGAATGGAATCATTCAGGAAAAAATTACGGTTGGGGCTTTCGGTTAAAAGACAAAAAACGTGCAATAATCTACCTTACTCCATCTGACAAATTTTTCCTTTTTTCTGTTGTTTTTGGTGAAAAAGCCACACAGGAAGCCTTGCACAGTAATATTTCAGAAGACATTAAAAAAATCATCCGGGAGGCAAAAGTATATGCCGAAGGAAGAGGCATCCGCCTTGAAGTTAAGGCTCCCCAAATGATCAGCGATATCAAAGAACTTATCCTTATTAAACTTCACAAATAGAAACAAGTAAGTACTATCCTGCCAAATCCTTTTATGGTGGCATTTCAATGATTATGGTATCAAAATTTATTTCTTTGGTTTCATTACCAATGTTTATTTTTGCATAAAATTAACTTAAAATGAAAATCTCTTATAACTGGCTGAAACAATATACCAATCTTGATATTGACCCCGATGAACTTTCCATCATCCTCACCAATTGCGGCCTGGAAGTGGAAGCCCTGGAACACGTAGGCATTGACAAAAGCCGTCTCGAAGGCGTTGTTGTTGGTTATGTTACTGAAAAAATCAAGCACCCCAACGCGGATAAACTAAGCCTGACAAAAGTGGATATCGGCACCGGAGAACTGCTTTCAATTGTTTGCGGCGCTCCTAATGTGGAACAAGGTCAAAAAGTACTGGTAGCCACTATCGGGACAAAAATGAGCACAGCTAAAGGCGAGTTTACCATACAGAAAACCAAACTGCGTGGTGAATTATCGGAAGGGATGATCTGTGCCGAAGATGAGTTGGGCCTTGGCGAATCTCATGCCGGAATTATGGTCCTTGACAAAAATGCACCGGTGGGTGTTGCCGCAAAGGATTTTCTGAATGCAGAAGATGACTACACCTATGAGATTGGGCTGACACCAAACCGCTCTGATGCTACCTCTCATATTGGTGTTGCACGTGATGTTCTTGCTGTCGTGAACTGTAAAAACAATAGCAGCATCAAACTCAGAATACCTGATGTAAGCCCTTTTAAACCAGATAATAACCAATTACCCATAAACATCATTAATGAAGATAAAGTTGCATGTCCCCGTTATACCGGGCTTACCATAAGCGGCGTCCAGGTAAAAGAATCACCCGCCTGGCTGCAGGAAAAACTTAAAATCATCGGCTTACGCCCGATAAACAATATTGTGGATATTACCAATTACGTGCTCTTTGAGACAGGTCAGCCGCTTCATGCATTTGATGCCTCTCAAATAAAAGGGAATACAGTGATTGTGAAAAAACTTGCCGAGGGTACTATTTTCAAAACATTAGATGGTGTCGACCGGAAACTGACTGCAAACGACCTGATGATCTGCAACAGTGAAGAAGGTATGTGCATTGCCGGAGTTTTTGGGGGCGAAAAATCTGGGGTAACAACCGAAACGAAAAATATCTTCCTTGAAAGCGCTTATTTCAACCCTGTTTCTATACGTAAAACATCCAAACATCATGGCCTGAAAACCGATGCTTCGTTCCGTTTTGAACGTGGCGCCGACCCCAACATCACAGTATTTGCTATTAAACGCGCGGCCTTGCTCATCAAAGAAATCGCCGGCGGAGAGATATCGTCGGATATCATTGACATATATCCCGAAAAAATTGAAAACCGTATTTTTGATTATTCTTTAGAAAAACTAAATATTCTTGCCGGAAAAACTATTGAAGAGAATACTGTCATTAATATTCTCAATTCACTGGATATTGAGATATTAAGTAAAAACGACGACAAGCTTCGTTTATCCGTTCCCCCATTGAAAACGGACGTTACACGCGAGATCGATGTAATGGAAGAAATACTCCGCATCTACGGATATAACAATATCGAATGCAGCGAAAGCGTGCATGCCTCGCTAAGCTATGCCCAGAAACCCGACGCCGAAAAAATGCAGAATGTCATTTCAGACTATCTTACGGCAAACGGATTTTATGAAATTATGACCAATTCCCTGACCAAAAAAGAATACTATACCAACAACAGTAATATCTTTTCCCCTGAACAGTTGGTGCATTTATTAAATCCCCTGAGCAAGGATTTGAATGTAATGCGGCAGACCTTGCTTTTCAGCGGCCTGGAGTCGGTTTCGTTTAATAAAAATCATAGAAACTCCAATACGTTTTTTTATGAATTTGGAAGAGTATATCACTTCAAACCGTTGGACGCTGAACAGCCACTCGACAAATACTCAGAACAGAAACAACTGTCATTGTTTGCCAGCGGCAACATTGTAAATCCCGACTGGCACAGCAAAGAACATGCTGCCGACTTGTATTTTATGAAAGCTTATGCTGTCAATGTGATGAAAAGGATGGGCATTGACACAAACAGCCTTCAGATAAAAGAAAACTCAACGCCGGCACTGTTCAATTCGCAGATAACCTATTATCAGGGCGACATGCAGCTTTGCGATCTTGGTCAATTGCACCCGGCTATTTTAAAACAATTTGACATTAAAGATGAAGTGTATTTTTGCGTGATGAACTGGGATAATCTGGTTTATGGCACAGAAAAACAGATCATCAAATACCGCGAAGTCAGTCGTTTCCCGGAGGTTCGCCGCGATCTGGCATTACTGCTCGACAGTTCGGTAAAATATACGGAAATTGAACGCATCGCTTATGAAACAGAACCGGCTCTGATGAAAAATGTAGAATTGTTCGATTTTTATGAAGGCGAAAACATCGGAAACAATAAAAAATCCTATGCGGTAAGTTTCACACTTCAGGATGAGGAAAAAACCCTTACAGACCAGCGCATTGATGAGACAATGAATAAACTTATCGAAGCATACAAAAACCAACTGAATGCAACTTTAAGATAAAAACATGGGTACTTTATTCAATTCTATAGTTTTCGGGCCGGTAAAAAGCCGCCGACTGGGAGTTTCTCTCGGAATGAATATTGTTCCCCCTCACATAAAATTCTGTTCGTTCAATTGTATATATTGTGAATGCGGGTGGACCGAAGCCAGCGATGTGCAAAATGCATTATTTTATTCTCCCGGCGAAATCCGTGAAGCGCTGGAGAACAGACTCATTTCGCTAAATGAAGAGGGCGTTATCCCGGATGCGATAACCTTTGCAGGCAATGGTGAACCAACAATACATCCGCAGTTTGATAAAATTGTTGATGACACATTAGCACTGCGGAATAAATATTTTTCTCAGGCAAAAGTAGTGGTGCTATCTAATTCTACCATGTTGTCGGATGAAAAAGTACTGAATGCTTTGATGAAAACCCACAACATCATGAAACTTGATGCGGGCACTGAAGCTACATTCCGGCTGATGAACAAACCAAGGATCAAGATCAGTCTTAATGAAATTATTGAAGGTTTAAAAAAATTCAACGGAAACCTCACACTTCAGACCATGTTCCTCCGCGGCACTATTGGGGATAAAATTATTGATAACACGGCGGGTGATGAACTTCAAACTTTACTCAAACATATCGTTTCTATTCATCCAAAAGAGGTGATGATCTATTCACTCGACCGTCGCCCGCCCATGGCTCAACTCGAAAAGATCAGTTGCGAAGAACTGGAAAAAATTGCAGGAAAAATAAGACAATTGAATATTAAATGCAGCGTTTACTAATTATGTGGAAGCAAAATAATGATCATCTTGTCAGGGTTTTTGAATTTAATAGTTTTGCCAAAGCTGTTGAATTCATTAATGCAATCGCTTTGCTCGGCATTGTCACTGAGCACATCCCTTTCTGGGAAGACAAACTGCATATCGTTATTGTCAAACTAAAGACCAAGCACGACACCGATACTATTTCCAAAAAAGAGAAAAAAATAGTTGATGAAGTAGAGGAAATTTATTTTCATATCTGATGCATTGATGCTGAATTATGACCCTAAAATATTAGTCGCTTTTGGAGAAGCTGTCGGAGGGAACAATCAAATATTCCGCTGGCTGGCCGATAACGGTTATGTTGAACTGGCATCCCTTGCAAACTGCATCAATTCGGACAATGATGCTTTTTTCTGGTTGCTGAAAAACGGGTACCCGCAACTTGCCATCCTGAGCAATGCAATGGATGGCTACGACGATGCTTACAAATGGCTTAAAGAAAACAATTATACGTTTTTAATAGTATTTGCCGATGCCTGCCGCAATAAGCCCAAGGCAATAGAATGGCTGAAAGCCAACAATCTGGATATTTTTGAACACCTTTCCAAAAAAATCTATGATGTTCTCGAACAGCAGCGTCGGGATAATTATGACTACCATAAGAAAAGGTTCAGGTAGAAAAGTATCTTATCCTTTTTTATATATTTATAAAAAATTAATCTTTAAATTTGCCCATCCATATCAATACATCATCAATTTTGTTCCGGTTAAATAAAACTTTTAAGCGATTTATTACTGTTCTGATTTTTTTAATTCTTGTTTCGGGCTCTTCATATTTTTCAATAAAATACCACGATACCAAAGGAATAAGAAACTGGAGATCTGAAATATTTGCTGATGCCGCCGGCTATAACATATATTTACCGGCGATGTTTATCTATAATTGGGATGGCAAGTCTTTTCCGGTGGATATTGAAAAACAAACCGGCACAGGTTTTAATATCGATCCAAGCACAGGAAAAATTTTCACAAAATATACTTGTGGTGTGGCTTTCATGCAATTACCATTTTTTCTTGCGGCCAACCTTATTTCAAATGTAACTCTGGGAGGAACGGATGGATACAATTATTTAAATTACAGGAGCCTTGACATTGCAGGCTGCTTTTATATGTGGCTGGGATTTTTCTTTATTTTCTTCATGCTACGCAAAAAATTTTCCTTTTTATTATCTGCTGCAACGGCATGTTTCATCGTATTTGGCTCTAATGTGTTTTTTTATGGGTTCATTCATCCCGGGATGTCTCATATTTACAGTTTTGCGGTATTTGCAGCTTTTCTTTGGTCTTTTGATAAAATATCCGAATACGAAAAATTCACTTTCCGCCAAATGTTCATTGCAGGGTCCTTGTTAGGAATTGCCACACTAATAAGGCCAACGAATATTTTTATCGGGCTGGTATTTATCTTTTGGAATACTTTCAGTTGGAAAGATATCAAACTGCGCCTGAAAAAAATCCTTACATGGAAGCCGGTGCTGGCAACGTTTTTTCCCTGTGTGCTGCTCCTGATCCCACAGATGATCTACTGGAATTACGCATTTGACTCTCCTCTTTTATACTCATACAAAGGTGAAGGCTTTACAAACTGGAAGTCCCCTGAACTCATAACACTGTGGTTTGAGCCAAATAACGGTTTATTTCCGTACGCTCCAATCCTGGTGTTAATATTTACAGGAATAATTATTACTATTATTAAAAAAAACAAAAGCGCATTTTTACCTCCTGTCTTTTTTGTTTTAATGAGTTATGTTTTCGCATCATGGTATATGGTTTCTTATGGAAGTAGTTTCGGCTGCCGCCCGTTCGCTGAGTTTTTTGTATTTTTTTCGTTACCGCTGGCTTCTTTGATCCATATCCCCCGTAATAAACTGATAAAGAGTTTTATTGTTATCATTGCTGTTGCTTGTATGTTATTTACTATCAAAATGACCTTGATATACAATGATAATTATTTTATGACTACAGTAAATTGGAACTGGAAAGAATACAAATCATTGATCGGTCGCGGGATTAAAATTATTGAAGAAGATTTTGAAGATTGTAAAATAATTCCCGGGGAAATAATTGAAACGAATGACCCAGGCCATGGAGAATATATTTTAGCTGTCAGTAAAGATAAAGAATTTCCGACCGTTAATTTGGAAGAATCCTATACAAAAGGGACATATAGCCCTTGGAGGTACGCAAATGTGAGTGTTGATGTAAAAGCTGACACGAATGTATTTTTTCTGATAGTTTACACAACCGATTCTTGTGGCAAACAGGTAAAATGGAGCGCTTTAGATGTTAAATATGATGAAAACAAATTAAATCAATGGCAAACCATCCATCTTTATGATGCCTTTGTTGGCGGAGAATATGGCGAGGGTGTAAAACTTAAATTTTATTTGTGGAATTCAAATCATCAAGCATTTTATTTTGATAATCTGAAAGTATTTTTGCATTAACCCATACTTGGAAAGTCTGACAATTAAGAGGATCAGTTACATTTGTTGTGAAGAAAATCCACAAAATCATCCCTGTGTCACTGTCCCTGTTGCGGGATTCAGCTCAGAGCCAAACATGCTATGAGGGATTGAAAAAATGATCAGTGTAACCAAAGCTGCTGCTATAATGTAGCCCGGCCTGAATTTTTTGCGGTTGGCAATCAAAGCAATGATCCATGCAACAAAAGCTATCAACGTTTTGTTATCGGTCAGGTCCCAGCCAAATGGCAAGCCAGTCCAGAATTCGTTAAAAGCATATTTCTGAACGACAGGCCCCAATATCATTCCACCAAGTAAGATCAAAAGAAAAGTAATGAGTGAATAAAGACGTGCCCTGTCAAGTTTGAAAGCAGCCAGCAAGCCGGCCAGATTAGAAAGCATCATCCCGAAAAACATAAACAGAATATGCGGAATAAGCACATAAGCCGGGACATCACCTTTGTAACGGATAACATTAGGTTCCTGCTGTAAAACGGCCGTTGTTTCTTTCCCGTCAGAGAACAACAGAAAATATTCCAGCTTCCCCGCTGCGGGCTGTTTGGGCAAAAAGGCCGACATGCCTTTTTCTGTTTTTTTGAATGTCAGCGTATCCCAATTATCATTAGTAGGATATTTTCGGTAGATCATATAAGCCTGCACATCTTTTTCCATCACAGGAACGGATATCTCACAATCCGATGAATTATTACTGCTTCTTTTCAGCGAAAACTCAAAGGATTTTCCATTGATCTCAGTTTTCACCTTTAAAGGGTATGTCGGGCCTGTTACACGCTGGTAATAAGCCGCCGATAGCGTAATGATCACGGCCAGAAGCCATGCAATGATCAATTTTTTTCTGCTATTATTATTTTGTCCCATTGTATTCAATTAAAATTTTAAAGTTGAATATAAAGCACTTCTTTTTCCGTTCCTCTCATCACATCAACACTGATGATCTGTCCTGCTGTCAATGTTTTCAGCCTCTCCATATATTCATAAATGTCGTTCACGGTTTTCCCGTCAACAGCGATGATCACATCTCCTTTTTTCATCCCTCCTTTTTGTGCTGGGCCTTCTCCGTTGACGGCGCCTACCGCCACCCCTTTAACATCCTGACGCGCAAAATCAGGCATGATGCCAAGAGTAACTTTCAGTCCCATGCGCTGGCCACCTTTGTTTTTGGGACCAGCTTCACGAAACGACAGGTCGTATTTATTATTGCAAATATCATCAAGCACTTTGGCAATATAATCAGCGATGGTAAGCATTCCCTTGCAATTTATTTTGTCATAGTCATCTCCGGGCAAGTGGTAATCCGTATGAACGCCCGTATTAAAATAAATTACCGGGATGCTGTCCGAATAAAAAGAAGCATGATCGGAAGGGCCGTAGCCTTCTTTGCTGAATGAAAGTTTCAGCAGGTTGGCATCTGCATTATGATTTAATATCTTTTCGGCATCAGGAAAAGTGCCCGTTCCGCCAACTGACAAGGTCTTGAAGGCATTCAATCGCCCTAGCATATCGAAATTCAGCATCAGTTTTATTTTTTTCTTATCCACCGGAAGGTGCTGAACAAACCATGCAGAGCCCAATAGGCCTGATTCTTCGGCGCTGAAAGCAACAAAAATGATATTGTATTTTCCCTTCAGCCCGTTTTGCGAATATCGCCGTGCCAGTTCCATTACCATTGCTGTTCCCGAAGCATTATCGTCAGCGCCGTTGTGAACGGCCACAGTATCGGGATTTCGCGAACCCGAATTTTTTCCGCCCATTCCCAGGTGGTCATAATGAGCGCCAACCACGATATATTCATCTGTGTTTTGCCCGCTCATGCAAACAGCCACCACATTGGATGTTTTAACTTTTTTGTGATCGATCTTTATCTTTGACCTGATATTTCCGGGTATTTCAATCGTCAAAGATTTTCTGGTACTATCAATAGCCTGTTCGAGTTGATTAATTGTTTTTCCTGATGAAGACAATATCTTATCGGCTGTTTTTCTGGACATATTTAATACTGCAATGTCTGATCTGGCTTTGCTTTTCTCATCGTCAAGCGGGATGAGTTCATCTGTTTTATTCATTTCAATGCCAGTAACCAAAATAATTCCTGCTGCTCCATGGTCTTTGGCAACAAGCATTTTGTTCCGGTCAGCACTATAATCTGTAAAACGGCTTTTCGATTTGTTGATCTCCGGGTTGCCCCGTAATACCATCACCCATTTGTTTTTTACATCTATATTTTGGTAATCGTCCCATTTGAGGCTATCGGAATTGATGCTGAATCCATAACCTGCAAAAACGCAGGAGGCTGATACAGAAGTGTCGCAACTGAAAGAATAAGGGATATAATCTTTCCCGGTTTCAAAGGAGATCTTTTCAAAATTCAAAGAATTATTGCTGCAAAGTTCAACATCAGTAACCATATCAAAATATTGAAAGCCCTCATCAAACAACAAATTCAGATGATTTGATTTTAGCTGATCCCTGATAAACGTTGCCGCCGCTACTCCTCCATCGGTTCCGGGTTTGCGCCCTCCCAGTAAATCCGAAGCTAGTACTCTTACATAAGAACAGATAACACTGTTTTGCGCTGTTGAGCTGAAGGCCAACAAAAGCAGGACGGTGATAAGTTTTATTTTTCTTGACATGAAATTGGGGATATAAGGGAAATGCAAATTTAAATAATTCTGCCGAATTAAATAGCCGTGGCGTGATAGCTACTGACAGATAAGGCATACGCACGGATACTACGTTAAGATCTTTAGATTTTGTATATCCGGGAGTGCGGTGTCGTGCCGGATCTTAGATTTTTTATAAGCTTTTCACGCAAAAAAGAGATTTTTCAACTATTTTCGCACTCAAAATCCAACAATCCAATGAAGCAATACAAGTTTCTGAACACTATTTCCGGCTGGATCGTTTTTTTGATTGCTTCTACCGTCTATATTCTCACGTCCGAACCAACAGCCAGCTACTGGGATTGTGGTGAATATATTTCTACCGCTTACAAACTTCAGGTAGGCCACCCTCCGGGAGCGCCTTTATTTCAGCTCCTCGGGCGTTTCTTTTCGTTGTTCGCATTCGGCGATGTTACGCTGGTCGCCCGCATGATTAACACCATGTCGGCGCTGGCAAGTGGCTTCACCATACTTTTTTTATTCTGGACGATAACAGCCCTGGCAAAAAAGATTGTCTTCAACTCCGGTGAAATCAAGACACACCAACTGATTACCGTGCTGGGTGCGGGATTTGTCGGCGCCATGGCTTACACATTTTCCGATTCTTTCTGGTTCTCGGCAGTAGAAGCTGAGGTTTACGCCATGTCTTCCTTTTTTACAGCCATCACATTCTGGGCAATACTAAAATGGGAAGATCTTGCCGACGAGCCACATGCAAACCGTTGGATCGTTTTTATTGCCTTCATGACGGGGCTTTCAATAGGTGTTCACCTGCTCAACCTGCTGTGTATCCCTGCCATGACCATGGTCTATTATTATAGAAAAATTGCCCCATCCAAAAGAAACTTCACCCTCGCCCTGATCCTGTCAATTATTATCCTGGGATTTGTTCAGGCAGGTATTATTCCCTGGACTGTCAAGCTGGCCGGATTATTCGAGCTGTTCTTTGTAAACACGGCCGGGCTGCCTTTTAATTCAGGAACCATCATCTATGCTGTCTTCCTCATCGGCCTGGTTGTTTTGGGACTTATTTTTTCAAAAAAACGCGGAAAGACAGTCTTGAATACCGTGATTTTATCTTTTGCTTTTATCCTGATCGGATATTCTTCTTTTTTAGTTCTTGTGGTCCGCTCAAACGCCAATACACCCATCAACGAAAACGCACCCAAAGACGCCATCAGCCTTCTGGGATACCTGAACCGTGAACAATACGGCGACTGGCCTTTATTGTACGGCCCATATTTCAATGCTCCGCTCGACAGTGAAGAGCCGTTTATTGATGGAAAGCCCTTATATGCCCGTGATGATGCCGCAAAAAAATATGTTGTCGTTGACGAGCGCAAATTATCCGTGTATAATTATGATAAACGATTCTATACGATCTTCCCGCGTATGTGGAGCAGCAGTTCTGATCTGCACGGAAGAGGATATCAGACCTGGAGTAAAATGGACGGTAAACCGATAATTGTGACCAACCGGAACGGGACAAAAGAAGAGATTAACAAGCCCACTTTTATCGAAAACCTCCGTTTTTTCTTTACTTACCAGGTAGGTCATATGTATCTGCGTTATTTTATGTGGAACTTTTCCGGACGCCAGAACGACCAGCAGGGACACGGCGGATTACTGAACGGCAACTGGATGACAGGGATAAAATTCATTGATCAGAACCGGCTGGGGCCACAGGAAAATTTACCCGAAACCTTTACTGGTAACGCAGGGCGGAACTACTTTTTCATGCTGCCCTTATTGTTAGGATTACTGGGTTTTTTCATCCAGATCAACAAAGAGTTCAAGGGTTTTATAGTGATTACCCTGTTGTTTGTTTTTACCGGTTTTGCCATCAATGTTTATCTCAATCCGGTTCCCTATCAGCCACGGGAACGGGACTATGCGTATGCGGCCTCGTTTTATGCTTTTGCCATCTGGATAGGGTTCGGAGTCATTGGCGTGAACCTTCTTTTTCAAAAAATTAAAAAATTTATTAACCCTGCCATTTTATCTGTCGCCGCAGTGCTTTTGTGTTTATTGCTTGTGCCGGCCCTCATGGCTAAAGAAGGCTGGAATGACCACGACCGTTCGCAACGTTACACGACAATAGATATCGCTTCCGATTACCTGAATTCATGCGCTCCGAATGCCATATTATTTACGCTGGGCGATAATGATACATTTCCTTTATGGTATGCACAGGAAGTGGAAGGGATTCGCAGGGATGTCAGGATCGTGAACCTGAGCCTGCTCAATATGGACTGGTATATAGATCAGATGAAGCATAAGGTTTATGATTCGGAGCCGCTGCCCATCACGATGGACAAGAAAAAATACATTGCTTCAAAACGTGATTTCGTTTTTATTTATGAAGATACCAACCTGGTGAAACCCGACACTTACTTTAATATCAAGGCGCTCGTTGATTTTGCTACCAACGATGATGAATCATTGAAACTGAGCACCAGCAGGGGAAAGCTGAATTACTTTCCCACCCGAAAATTTTTGTTATCTGTGGATACGGCGCTGGTATTGAAAAACGGCACGGTTTCCCCTGAATATGCAGACTCTGTACAACCCCAGGTTTACTGGGATTATAACGATCATGTTGTGATGAAAAACAATCTGGTAGTATTAAATATGCTATCCGAATTAAACTGGAAACGGCCTGTATATTTTGCAACAACGACCGGCGACGACGCTTACCTGAACCTTTTGGATTACCTCCAACTCGAAGGCCTTGCCTACCGTTTCGTGCCATACCGTTGCCATCCGATCGACAGCCAAACCGGCAGGGTTCATACCGGTATTATGTACGAGAACATGATGAACAAATTCAAATACGGGAACATGAACCATCCGGGGATCAATCTGGATGAAACTAGTATGCGCATGACAAATACCCTGAGAAATCTGTTTTCACGACTGGCCACGGCATTGCTATACGAAGGCAAATCCGAAAAAGCGGTTAAAGTCTGCGATAAGTGCATTGAAGTAATGCCTGATAATACCGTTCCTTATAATCACATGCTTCTGCCAATCATTACTGCTTATTATAAGTGCGGACAATATGATAAAGCTAATGGTATTGCACAACGTCTTGGTGAATACTGCGAACAGGAACTTAACTATTTTGCCCAGTTTTCAGGCACCAACGCCGTTTACATCAGAATGGAAAAGGACGAATCGCTTGACCTGCTGGATAAACTGATACAAATCGCAAAAACCTACGGACAGAAAACACTGGAAAAACAGTTGACCGGAAGTTACCAGCGCTATAAGAGTTAAAGCTAAAATCATTTTTGGACGTTTTTTGAAAAATTATCATTTTCTTTGTAATTAATATTGCATGAGCATGTACCTGACCAAGACACCTTTTCTGTTGCATAAACTATATTTCCCGAAGGATCTCTGGTGTGTCGAAACAGAACACAACGAAATCTATCTTACTTTTGACGACGGCCCCGAGCCAGAGGTTACCCCATGGGTACTGGACTCGCTGGACACGTATAATGCCAAAGCCACTTTTTTTTGTGTCGGTAATAATGTCGGCAAAAATCCCGAGCTTTTTTCCGAGATCATAAAACGCGGGCACAGCATAGGAAATCACACCTACAGCCATGTCAACGGTTGGAAGTCTAATCTGTACAATTACCTGCTGAATGTAAAAAAATGCAACAGGCACTTTAAAACAAATTTATTCCGCCCGCCTT
>CAZMPB010000082.1:0-13454 GCA_964567775.1 uncultured Bacteroidales bacterium | reverse complement strand
CAAAAGTTTGTAGTTTTGCGAAAAAATTGATATTGCGATGAAAATTTCCGCATCCATATATTCAAATAAAGATAAAAGTTTAACAGAACTGGTCGAAGAACTGGATGCATACCATGTTAATTTTTTTCACATCGATTGTCTCGACGATCCCAACGTTTTTGATGACATTGCCCTGATCCGTACCCTGAGCAAAACCCCAATTGATCTACATCTGATCACTCCTTCGCCCGAAAAATATTTCGATCTTATCGCAAAAAACCAGATCGAATTTGTGACCTTTCAATATGAAAATCTCAGCAATGGGCTTCAAATTCCTGATTTTATTAAATCAGATCTCGGTATTGCCATCACTTCAGAAACAGATATCGCGGTATTTGACCGTTATGCTGAGTGCTGCAAATTTATCTTGTTTATGACGACAACTCCGGGGATGAGCGGCGGAGAGTTTAATAAACAAAACTTCAAAAAAATCAGGGATTTCAGAAGTAAATTTCCCGATAAAAAAATTCATGTGGATGGCGGTATCAATGCCGAAGTGTCATTTATACTGCGCAACATGGGCGTTTATGCCGCCGTGATCGGCTCGTACCTTTTTAAAAATTCTTTTATCGGCTCTGCCATGCTGAACCTGAAAAACGAAGATATCAGCTCGCATTACCGCATACGTGATTTTATGCTCGAATACGAAGAGATTCCCATCATCCAACAGGATGATCTTACTTTCGAAAAGGTTTTACTATCCATCGACCAGTACAAGATGGGATTTACCAATATTACCGACAATCATGGAATACTTATGGGGATCATTACCAATGCCGATATCCGCAAAGGACTGATCCGCAACATTGGCAACCTGAACAATATCAAAGTATCGGACATGATCAACCCAAACCCGGCATTTATCTACGAAGACGAGACGGTGTCGGATGTGTTGTCGTATATTAAAAATCTGCACTTTCCTGTATTATTTTTACCGGTAGTAAACGGGCAGAAAAAAGTTACCGGAGCTATAAAATTTAATAATTTAATTAAAGGAGAATCATGATACTCCATACTGACATAAATATTGACCCGCAGAAGCTGCAGCAACTGGCTGATAAATATGAAGCCATTGTTTGGAAAACAAAAGATCATCAGGTGCTGATCACTCCTTCGGCCTTAAAAAAAACTGAAGAATCTGACCGGGAATTTATTCAAGAATCTTTTGTTTTTGACTCCGACATCCAACTGGCGAGTAAAAAATATATCAACGGAAAGAGGAGCATCAGGATTGGCGATAATTACATCGGAGGAGATTCTAATAATGTTTTGATCACGATAGGGCCCTGCTCTGTCGAGTCGGAAGAGCAGATCATCCAATCGGCTGGGTTTATCAAAAAAATGGGGCTTAAGTCCATGAGAGGCGGTTGTTTTAAACCAAGAACTTCGCCATATACGTTTCAGGGGCTAGGCAAAAAAGGGCTGGAACTGCTTGATAAGATGCGCCGGCAATACGGTTATACCATTATTACCGAGGTGCGCGATTCCACCCATGTGGACGATGTTATTGAATATGCCGATATCATTCAGATCGGCGCCAAGGCGATGTATGATCACGGGATATTGCGCAAATGCGGAAAGACACAGAAGCCTGTATTACTGAAACGTGGATTTGGAACGACTTTGCAGGAATTTGTCCAGGCAGCGGAATTTATTCTTTCGGGAGGCAATCCCAATGTGATGCTTTGTGAACGGGGCATACGCACTTTTGAAACTAAAACACGCTTCACCCTCGATCTGTGCGGGGCGGCTTATCTGAAAGAAAATACCAACCTGCCTGTGATCCTCGACCCCAGCCATGCCATGGGCTATGCCTATGGCGTTCCTGACCTCGCAAGGGCCTGCATGGCGATGGGCGTTGAAGGCCTATTGATAGAAGTTCATCCCGATCCGTCTGTAGCATTGTCTGATGCGTCACAGCAACTCACCCATGAACAATTTACCAGCCTGTTTGAGACACTTAAGCCTATTGCCCGGGCTGTAAACCGCACCATTATATGAAATGTTTTTTTTCAGAAAATTTTAATTACCTGTCCACTCAGCGAAAAGTTGAAGCCGGAAGATGGTCAGAAGCCACCGGTATTTCAGAGAAAAAAATAAAAGATTTTCTCAGTAAAAAGGATTTGCCTGATGCAGCACAGCTCGTGAAAATTTCTGAATTTTTAAATTTTCCGCTCAGCAGGCTGCTTACCGAAGATATTTCGGCCAACGAACACATTATTAAAACTTTTGATTTTAAATTTCTGGTGCTTGATATTGATGGGGTGATGACCGATGGCGGAATAATTTACACAGAAGCGGGAGACGAGATCAAAAAGTTCAATGCCAAAGACGGGCTTGCCATCATCAGCCTTGTCAACGCCGGATACCAGGTGGGTTTTCTCAGTTCGGGCTTTACTCAGAATACCATAAAGCACCGTGCCGAAGTGCTGGGCGTTAAGAAAGTTTATATCGGCACCTGGAAAAAAATGGAGATACTGGAAAAATGGTGTGAAGAACTGAAAATTTCCCTTGCAAATGTGGCTTATATTGGTGATGACCTCAATGATATTCCGGTAATTGACAAAGTTGGTTTGTCCGCCTGTCCTGCTGATGCCGCAGAAGAGGTAAAAGAAAAAGTGAACATGGTTTTGTCGCTTCGCGGCGGCCAGGGCTGTGTCCGTGAGTTTGCTGATAAATACCTTGCCGGATTCCGTAAAACACCTTTCTGATTTTTAACTGGTTATAAATTTTTTTTGCGAAAAAATGCAAAAAAAGTTTTGGTTTTTCAAATAAAATGTGTTTATTTGTAAAATCAAAATTGAGGTTATATCATATAATAATCACTAAATCAATATCATATCGCATGGATTCTTACAACAAGGGCTTTTTTACCTTCATTTTATCGTCGATTATTTGTTTTTCAGCATCAGCTTTTCCTTTTTCTTCTCCCTTACCTCAACATCAGCCGGATTCAACTTTTTTAAAAGACAATCCTGTAGTTGCCCAACTCGACAGCCTTGCAACGCTTGCTTTTTTCACTAATTCAACCTTTACGACCGACGTTTCAAAATTAAATATTTATCACTTTCCTGCGGACTCAGTTCCTGTTTACGACGATAGTGTTTACAGCAAACGTATCATCAACATGGGCATCAATTCGCCCTTTGAATATGTTTATAATCAGCAAGTCAGAAATTACATTGACGTATATTCGGTAAAGAAGAGAAAGCTGACCTCCAGATTGCTCGGCATGGCTGAGATTTATTTTCCGCTTTTTGAAGAACAATTAGATAAATATGAGCTCCCGCTCGAGTTGAAATATCTGGCCATCATTGAGTCGGCATTAAATCCGGTTGCGAAATCGAGATGTGGCGCCAGCGGCTTGTGGCAATTTATGCTTAACACGGGTAAAATGTACGACCTGCAGGTTACCTCGTATGTTGACGATCGTTTTGATCCCTATAAATCAACAGTTGCTGCCTGCAGGCATCTGAAAGATCTTTATAATATTTACCACGACTGGGCCATTGTGCTTGCCGCCTACAACGCAGGGGCAGGGTGTATAAACAAAGCCATCCGCATTGCCAATCTCGACAGCAGCGAACGTATTACCTACTGGAAAATACAAAAATATTTGCCTGTGGAAACACAAAACTATGTACCGGCCTTTATCGGGGCTTCTTATGTGATGACCTACGCCACGGAACACAATCTTTATCCCATGCAGCCACCGATAATGCATTGCGACATTGATACGATAAATGTTACAAAGGACTTTAATATCAATCAGATCTCGTCATACTTATGTGTTTCTGCGGAAGATGTAAAATTCCTGAACCCGGCCTACAAAAAAGGGATTATTCCTGCTACCAAAGAAAATCCTTATGTATTATGCCTGCCGCGTAAGTATATGGGCGATTTCATCAATAATCAGGAGGCAATATATTGTTATAAAACTCCTCAGGAAGCGAAATATCAGGAACAACTTAAATTGATTTCCTCGGCAAAAACAGCGCCCAGCCCTGTAATGGCAAAAGCTACCGCCGCAAAGACACAAACGCCGGCACAGGCGCCGGAACAAACAACGGCGCAGGCCCAGACACCAACCCAGGAAAATAAACCGGTGGCGGCTGAACCAAAAACCACACCTCAAAAAACCAATACCACCGGCAAATGTGTGTATCACACGGTTCAGAAAGGCGATACCCTGTGGAGCATAGCCGGTAAATATAACGGGGTTACTGTTGAAGATATACGCAGGTTAAATAATCTGAACTCCAAAACGGTCATTCATCCAGGCCAGAAATTAAAAATCAACCTGAAAGGTTGATCATGCTGATGCCAATAAATATTTTAAAAAGAACTTATATAAAATACCCGGACATCCCTCTTTTCTGCGTTATTCTTTACGCAATATTATTCATTATTCCACAACAACTATTTTCTCAGATAAGTACTGCTAAATCATCAGGGATCATCCGTATATATTTTACTAATCCGGTTGATAATACGATATCCCCGTATGCGGATGGTATTTATAATCCGCATATGGAAGATACGATCGTTGCCTATATCAACAAAGCTCAGAATACGCTGGATATGTGCGTTTACGACAACCGGAGCGATGCAATCATTACGGCTGTCAACCAGGCTTATTCAAGAGGTGTTACTGTGCGTTTTATTTCGGAAACCACATCCCTGAATTCTTCTCTGGCAGATTTAAATGCCTCCATAGCATTGCTTAAAAGGGATGACGGGACAAAAGTCATGCATAATAAATTTGTGATCATTGACAGGGATAGTGAGGCCAATGCCTGGCTGATGACCGGCTCAACAAATCATACACCGGATAATTTAACCGTTGACCCTAACAATCTGGTGATTATTCAGGATAAGCAACTGGCGCTGGCTTATACGACAGAGTTTGAAGAAATGTGGGGCTCAACAACGGCAACACCCAATTTGTCTAACTCAAAATTCGGTCCGGACAAAACGGACAATACGCCACATTCATTTTCCATTGGGGGCAAAACCGTGGAACTTTATTTTTCGCCAAGTGACGGAACTTCTGCGCACATTGAGACGGCTGTCAGTACTGCCGGTTCAGATTTCAGCTTTGCCATGTTCACTTTTATTCACAACGGGATCGGAGATGCGGTTGTGGCCGTGCATAATTCAGGCGCTGTTGTTAAAGGGATTATTGAAAATGTTTCTTATATAGGTTCAGAACATTCTTCACTTGTTGCCGAGGGCATTCCCGTACTTTCACATGCCAATATTCCCAATTCGTTTCATCATAAATACGGGGTGGCTGATGCTAGCAATCCATTTTCCGATCCTTTGGTAATTACCGGCTCGCACAACTGGACCAACTCGGCCGAAGAAGATTATGACGAAAACACGCTGATCATTCACGACGGGCAGATCGCCGCGATGTATTACGAAGAGTTTATGACGCGTTATAATGAAATGTCTGTGGGGACATCAGAGATTGTTGCAGGAGATGGAGCATTTTATTTTGATCCTGTAAAAAGATCACTTTTTTTGCGGGGAACGCATGAGTGTTCGGAAAATCACCTGGAGCTGTTTGATCTGACGGGTAGGATAGTTTTTGAAAAAAGGATTACCCATGTCAATGACCATCTTTTAGAAATATCTTTGCCAGAAGATATTGCCGGGCTTTTTTTTGCAAGAATATCCAAGCACGGCTTTTCTGAGACGATAAAATTATTTTTGCCCGAATAGGCTGCAGGCATTGCCAGTTCTTTTGAGGCATCAGGCATGTTGTCAGGCATAAGTTCTGGTAAATTCTTTTTTTGAGGTGCTGGTAGAAGAAATACTGATTGGAAAAATAATATAGTCCATACTTCGCCACACTCGTCTGTCCTATTTATTTTAACCATCTGCATAACCCTGTTAGGCTGTTGCAGACAGGCAGGCAAATGAGAAATATTAATACTCCCTATTGGACTAATTGATATTTCAATTTGGTGTAATGACTACTCAATTCATCAGAAAATAACATGTTTTCTTTTATACACTACTTTATGGAAAATGACTTTAACAGGGGCAGCGCCCCGAAATATTTGTAAGAATTGGCACCAATCAAAAATTAAGGTGCAGAGCACCGGAATATAAGGTAAACTCAAATAATAATTAGAATCATATGTTTTTCAATGTCTTTTCGTCAAATTTCACGCATTTAAACATCTCTTTTTATTGGGTGAAAACAAGCTAAATATAGAATTGCCTTCATGATCAGGAGTAAAATGTTACGGTACGCTGTACCTTGTTTTCGCGCTAATTATTATTTTACAAATATTACGGTGCTCTGCACCTAATAACAATATAAAAAAAACGTTAGTTTACGTATTAGAATCTCTTGAATGTGTAATCTGGCTTTTATTGACATCATTAATTATTATTGGCACCTCAAAAAATGATTTTGCCATAAGTTTCGGTGATATTTTTTTATCAAAAAAAAGAATATTTTTGTTTGTCAGCATAAAATATTTATTACCTCTAAATTTTTTCTTATTTTGTGCCGGTTTATACTCTTAATGAGTTTTAATAATTTTTGTTGAATATGAACAAGCCTATAAAATCTACCGGATTAGCTGCGAACTTAAAACTTACCAAACTTACCAAAGACATAGTCTTGCGGGAGGAGCATATATGGCTGCTGGGTCTTTCGGACTCGCATTACGGCATCCACGAACGAACCAAGAATTTTTTTGATGAATATTATCACGGGTACATCAACTGGGACCATGTCAGTGATGAGCTGAGGAGGCTGGCATTAGGCGATTTCTGGTTTTATGCCCAATGTTCCGATCAGGCAAGAGCCTTGGATATTATTTTGCGGCTCTTTGAAGAATCCCTCGAAAAAACAGCCAAAACCAAGGTTTTCGAAATGGTTTTTATGGCAATGGTTGAATTTCTTGCCATGATCACCAAACTGGACAGTTTTCAAATGGATCTGGAATCCAGAGGCCTGGATATCATAAAAAAATGGGTGGAACTAAAAGATGTTTCGGTACTGCGAAATTCCACTTTTGTAAAGAATCAACTTTCGGTTTTAAACAACAACCCCGGGCTGAAAGAGAAGTTTTTTGAGGTGATCCATCTGCTTGCAGGACGCGTAATCAGCTACTGGGCGGAAAATTCGTGGGCTGAAACATGGTACGAAAAAAACAAAGAACTATTCAGCGAAGATTTTGCCGAGGAGTTAGCTCATATAGGGAAACCTTTTTTTGATGACCTGTTGGAAAAATGGAATAAAGTCAGCACTTTTGAAGAACTCGACAAAACCATCCCATTATATTCCGAGATCACAAAATATTTTATCGGGCGTACCGATACTTTTCAAATCATTACCAATCGTTTTTATTTTCTGGTGTACCTGCTGCATATACCCACGATGTCGCATGTTACCAACACCCTGCTGATCAATCTGAACATCCTGATAAAAAAGATCTTTGAAAAAATTGAAACAGAACAGGTAAAACCCTTTATTGACAATATTTTCAAACTTTTTCACGAGCTGCAAAAAGAACACAGCTCTACGGTGCTCGAATGTATTTCCACGCTGGGCAAAGAAATTGTCAACAGCAGCAAGGTGGAAAACACCAAAGATTTTGTAAATAAGATCATCGAGCTTCCCTTTGTGACGCCAGGCGCTTTGCACATGAGCCAGGAGTGGCGCACCGAAGTTGATCCGAGCCATATCAAAAACATCCGTGTGTGGCTTTCGCTGTTCGAGACCAAGCCCGAACTTTATCACAAACTGATTATAGCGCTTACGGTAAACCTGAAACTGAAGGGCATTTTTATTTTTGATACCGACCTGTTTCAGAAAGATATCTCGGCCTTGCTGAACGCTGATTTTCATCCGTATTTCAGATCGGTTAAGCAATTGTGCAGGATTTTTCCGGTATATTTCAATGAAATAGGCGCTGAAGGTGAATTGCGTGATATTACCACGGCTATTGACGAAATGACCCACCGCGACGACAAGCTGATACACTTTTTGCGTAAGCTGGTTCACATCGAAAGCAACAACACACATATCGCTTTTACCAAAAAAGTGTTCAACTACTGGATAGACGGCAACCTGCAGCCGCTTGAACCATTTTTACCCGATGATGTAAAAGCCGCCATCGATCCGAAGTGGGCCGGCTCCATGCAAAAACTCATACTGAAGACAGCCGAAAAAGCCCACCTCAAGCCATCGCAGCTTATGGAAGAACATCCCGACAAGGTGGACAAATGGGTAGATTCCGTGAACGATCATTCACAGATCAACAAAAAAAGGCTGAAAATGCTGTGCAGGATATATTTTATCCTGATAGAAAAGTATTCTTTTAACACGGTTAACTTAGGCAGAAGCATCCGGAAATACAATTTTATCGCTGAAAATGAAATCGGGTTATTGGAAGATGCCATTCAGAAAAAAAACCGCGAAGAAGCTTTAAAACTGATTTTCCATTTTATTTCACTGCTCAAACAAGTCCTCCTGAGCAAAGAAAAAACCGAAGGATGGGAAAATATCTATCACAAAAGGCATGTGGCCTTCGGAATACCTTCGATGTACGGCGACTATCATGAACGTCGCTTTGAAGCCGGGGGCCTTATTTTTAAACTGGAACAGGCGGCACACCTGATTATGGAAGAGTGGGTAAAATCTGTTAATCTGAATTATATCACGGCAAAGACCCTTGTAAAAATCGACGCTATCCTTGCCATATACAAAGAAGGGCTGGAACTCGACGGCATCACCAACGACGTGTTCATTTCCAATATGGGGATGTTTAGCAACAGTTTAAAATCACAGAGTTTTTCGCTTCATCAGTACATCAATATTTTTGAGTTCATGAGTGAAAATATCCGAGAGATCATCAGCAAGTACTTTTTTAGTCCTTATGAAGATATCCTGAAGATCGTGATACCACGCATGCGCGAAGGACACCCCGACCCGGGCCCTAGTGCCAACAGCTTTTTTCATATGCAGTCGGAAACTTTTTACCGCGATATGTTGTCTTCCTCTTTCCTGTTACAAAGCCTCGACAATTTCATTACCGAAATACTCACTTCGTTGAGGAATATGGTAGAGACCCTGAGCACGGAAAGAATCCGGGACATTATGTCGTACAATCCCGACATGGTGATCAGCCCCTTATATGGTGAGGCAAGCGTGGTGGACAACCAGGTTTTCATCGGTTCGAAAGCCTACTTTCTGAAAAAACTAAAAGCGCTGCAATATCCGGTACCGCCCGGGTTTGTGATAACCACGGAAGTTTTCAGGCGTAAAAACACCATTTTGCAGCACAAAATGCTGAGCAGGGAAATTGATAATATGATTCTGGCACAGATACGACGGCTGGAAAAAGAAACCAGGCTGGAACTGGGAAATCCCCAAAAGCCGCTGATGTTGTCCGTACGATCGGGCACCGCCGTATCGATGCCGGGAGCCATGAACACCTTTCTGAATATCGGCATTAATGAAGAAATTATTGAAGAACTGAGCAAACAACCCAACTATGGATGGACCTCCTGGGATTGTTACCGGAGGTTTTTGCAGAGCTGGGGCATGGCTTCGGGCATTTCGCGCGATACCTTCGACCAGATAATGATTGATTTTAAGAAAGCGGATAACGTTGACCTTAAAGTACAATTCAAGCCTCAGCGTATGCGGGATATGGCCTTTGCCTACCGCGAAATTCTTGATAAAAACAACATCTACATTGAAGAAGATATGTTTTTACAGGTCCGGCAGGCAATACTCAGTGTTTTTGATTCGTGGAACTCTTCGCGGGCCAAGGTGTACCGACATCATCTGCATATTGCCGATGAGTGGGGGACCGCCGTCATCGTACAAAAAATGGTACTGGGCAACATCAATTATACTTCGGGCACCGGGGTGTTTTTTACCAACAACCCGCATAAACGGGAGCCCGGCATACACTTATACGGGGATTATTCGCTGGTAAGCCAGGGCGAAGATGTCGTTGGCGGGCTGGTACATGTGCTTCCCATATCGCAAGACCAGCCTCATGTGCAGGGCCGGGAAAAATCGCTGCAGGAAGCTTTTCCGCGCCTTTATGACCGCTTGTACGGCATTGCCAGAGAGCTTGTAGAAGTGCACGGATTCAGCCACCAGGAAATAGAATTCACTTTTGAGTCGGACAATCCCAACGACCTGTACATATTGCAAACCCGCGACCAGGATACCCGGCCGAAAAATAAAAAACAAATGTTCGCCATTTCGGACCAAAATATGATCCTGCTGGGACAGGGCGTAGGCATTGGCGGCGGCGCCCTCAACGGGATACTGGTATTTGACGATAACGGGCTGAAAGAAATGCGCCAGGAACAGCCCGACAAAAAACTGATCCTGGTGAGGCCCGATACGGTGCCTGATGATATCGACCTGATTTTCCGCTGCGACGGGCTGCTGACTTCGAGAGGCGGAGCCACCTCGCATGCCGCCGTCACTGCAGCACGGCTGGGAAAAATCTGTATCGTAAACTGCACCGAACTGGTGGTGAACGAAAGGGAAAGCACGTGCATCATCAAAGGATATACACTAACAGCGGGCGACAAAATTGCTATCGATGGAAATCTGGGAAATATCTATCTTGGTCATTACCACATGATGGAAAACGAATAGGCTGTCATGAAAACTAATCATCCTTATATAAATTTTTATACTTAATTTTTTTTTAAGATGGAAACAGAAATAAAAAACAAAAACTTCCTGGGGATCAACAGCCTGGGCAGGATCGGAAAATTGTCACTGTGGAATCATTTGGTAACAAGGCATTTTGATGGCATTGTGATCAACATCGGGCGTAAAACCGGAAAAAATATCGAAGCCATGATACAAGCCCTCGAAAATGATTCCACGTACGGAAACCTCGGTAATTTTCTATACGGACAAAAGTCACGCAGGGAGTTGATCAAGGTCATTGATTCTGAAAAGTTTATTTTTGATATTGATGGCATGATGGTGAAAGTACTCACCGAAGAACGCGACCCCGCCAAAATACCATGGAAAGAAGAACAAGTTCAGCTTGTGCTGGACTGCACAGGAAAATTTGTGGATCCCACGGTTCCCATAGATTCTCCCAAGGGAAGCCTGAGAGGCCATCTGGCCGGCGGTGCACGCAAAGTAATTGTCAGCGCACCTTTTAAAATCAAAGATGCTGAAAAACAAACCCCGGCCGATAGCATCATGATGGTTTATGGCATCAACCACATTGAATACGATCCTCAAAAGCACGATGTTATTTCTGCTGCCAGTTGCACTACTACCGGCTTGTCGCACATGATCAAGCCGCTGATGGAAGACCGTTATACTTCCAAGATCCTCACTGCTTCCATGTCAACCGTTCACGCGGCCACCAACACCCAGTCGGTGCTTGACTCGTTGCCCAAAGCCGGCGCCAGCGACCTCCGCAAGACACGTTCGGTTTTCAACAACATCATTTTATCCACCACCGGTGCAGCCAAAGCCCTGGAGTCAATCATCCCCGAAATACAGGAGATTGGATTCATGGCCGATTCCGTGCGTATCCCTACCACCACCGTATCGCTGATCACCTTAAATATTACCTTTAATTCCGGCCTTGACGAAAAAGGAAACCCTATCATCAACCGTCAGCATATCAATAATATTTATAAAACTGCCGCTGCCGGCCCGCAAAAAGGCTTGCTGGTATTTTCTGACCGTCAGAATGTGTCGGCAGACCTTGCCGGGTACAAAGCCGCCGTCGTGATTGAAGGTTCAGAAAATCATACCAGGACAGGATTTATCAAACTCCCCGCCGAAACTGTTAAATCATTTGGCATTAAAAACCCGGTGGACATGAATATTCCGGTTACCCATGCTAAGATATTCGGCTGGTACGACAACGAATTTGGCAGTTATGTCAACCTGCTGGAAAAACTTACCGTTTACGTCGATCAGTACTTGCATTAATATGTATTGACCGGGGTAAGGTCAAATGTTTTTTTTCTTCCTGAACTTCAGATAGGGAATGACCACGTCATTTTTCAGTGCGGTGGTTCCGTCGTATTCAATAGTGACCACAGGAATACCGGTAAATTCTTCTATCTTGGAGGTCATGGCTTCGGTTACGAGTGACGGGCAGCAGTAGGAAGGATTTGTCTGTATGAAAAGAGCGAGGTCCGGATGGTTCTTTGCCAGGCTTTGGATCTTAAGGATATTTTCAATTGATTCGCCACGGTGAAAAGGATTAAGGCCAAATTCTTCAAGCCATTGATGGACTTCGTCATTTTCCACGGCAAGGGCAGGGGCTACCATACGATAAAAATATTTTGTGAATTTACCTTCTACAAGCGGTATTAAGGATTTCATAAAAACATGCCTGGCGTATTTTACATAAAGGCCTTCTTTATACAGACGATCCAAAAAAGGATCGATGATAATTTTCATATATTCACTATACGATGTGGTGATGACTTCTCCGCCATTCTCTTCAACGGTTTTAATAAGGTTCTGATTCATCATTTCGTTGTCGCGAACATACAAATCCCCGAAAATAGCCACTTTCGGACGTGAGTTTTTCTCTGTTTCTATTTTTTCAAAAGCACTTACAATTTGTTCAACGGCAGGCTCCTTTGGCTTTCCATAACGCAAAGCATCATACAATAATTCCAAAGCCCATTTGATTACATGGTCCGTGGCGCCTTTTTCCTTTTCGTAAGGTCGTATCATGCAACCAATCTTGCGTAAATATCCGCCGAACATGTAGGCAAGGTAGGCATTGATTGCGGTTTGCAGGGAGATATCGTAAAAAATAATTCTTCCAACATATACCGATACCTGCTCCATACCTTTGCCATGATCGTTCAGCAACTTTTTCATGAAATACGGGAACATACTGAGATTGCACGAAATATCTGAATCAATATTCCATATCACGGTATTTGCAGGGTCCAGTTTGTTATTAATAATAAAGTCAATCGAATCCTGAACGATGATACTCAATGGCAGGCATTGTCCGGTATTATGGCTCAGGCTTCTGACCATGGACTCCTGTGTGCTTGTTACAATTCGCGCATCAATCCCTGAATTTATCAGGACGGCTTCAAGCAGCGGACCGGCATACTGATCCCACATCGGCAACAGCAGGGTTTTGTTTTTGAGTTTCGAAATATCGGTGAGGACTTGTCCGGTGAAATCTCCTGTGGGCGCTTTAAGAAGTTTTAGAGAGATGTTAAAGATTTTAAGATCAATAGAATATGCTTCAAGTATCCTTCCGGCTTCATTTTTCAGCGACCGGATGTAGTTGCTCCAACCTTGATCCTGATGAGCATTGTGAGTGGCAGCAAGCACCGGATCTTGCACGATTTGTGACGTTGTATTTTTTGTTAAGGATGCTTGCTGATGATTTCTGAAAGCCCTGATG
>CAZMPB010000081.1:0-13541 GCA_964567775.1 uncultured Bacteroidales bacterium | reverse complement strand
GCAAGATCCCGCGCATTGTTGACGCTTTTGCCCGTCGTTTGCAGGTTCAGGAACGCCTTACTTCACAGATCAAGAATTGTATTCAGGAAACATTGAACCCTTTAGGTGTGGCAGTAGTTATTGAAGCCCACCACCTTTGCATGATGATGCGTGGTATACAAAAACAAAATTCAGTAACGACCACATCGGATTTTACCGGGGCTTTTCTGATTGAAAAAACCCGCACAGAGTTTTTAACATTGATCAGCGCTCAATTGCATTGATTTTTCTTAATTTTGCAAAAATTTTTATTTATGAATATGTTTAACGAACAAAATGTATCCGTCGGATACAGAGATCCTGCCGAAACGGCAACAATGACACGTACCTTTATGTCAAAGGTTTTTTCATGGATGTTCCTCGCACTTGCCATCACTGCCGTCACCGCATTTGTTTTTGCGGCAACACCTTCATTAATGCAAATGCTGATAAAACCGGAAGGCGGTTTGTCTATACTCGGATGGGTGGTTATGCTGGCCCCACTGGGTTTTGTTTTGCTGATGTCTTTCGGGTATCAGAAACTATCGGCACCCCTGATGACATTGTTGTTTATGGTTTATTCCGTATTGATGGGTATGAGTTTCAGTTTTATCTTTCTTGCGTATAGCCTCGGTACCATAGGAATTACATTTGCTATTACTGCAGGAATGTTCGGCGTGATGGCATTGGCCGGATATTTTACCAAAACAGACCTGACAAAATTTGGTTCTATTTTAATGATGGGTGTTATCGGAATCGTAATTGCTATGATCGTAAATTTCTTTTTAAAAAGCGATATGATGGGCTATATCATCAGTATCGTCGGGGTATTGATCTTTACCGGACTTACCGCCTACGATGTTCAGAAATTAAAAAGAATCGGATCGGGTATCGGCATCGACAGCGAAAATACCGCCGTGCGGAAAATGTCCATCATGGGTGCACTTACATTATATCTTGATTTTATAAACCTGTTTTTGTTTTTGCTGCGCTTATTGGGCGACAGAAGGTAAAGCAAATAAAAAGTTCAGGTAGCGTAATAAGCGACAGATTCTCCTGCACTCATGATATTTTGATGCATCGCTATATGATTTAAATAGTACAGGCTATTTCGTTTCGAATAAAATAAAACCAATAAAAACGATTACTATGAAGGCTTATGTATTTCCCGGGCAGGGAGCCCAGTTTGTCGGAATGGGCAAAGAATTGTACGAAAAATTTCCCGAAGCAAAACAATTGTTCGAGAAAGCCAATGATATCTTAGGTTTTCGGATCACGGACCTGATGTTTGCAGGAACAGATGAAGACCTTCGTCAGACCAAAGTAACACAGCCGGCCATATTTCTTCATTCGGTGATACTTGCAAACATCCTTGGTGATAATTTCAAGCCGGGCATGGTGGCAGGCCATTCCCTGGGTGAGTTTTCGGCTTTGGTGGCAGCTAAGGCGCTGACCTTTGAAGACGGATTACTATTGGTGTCAAAACGTGCCCATGCTATGCAGAAAGCCTGTGAACTGGCGCCTTCCACTATGGCTGCCATTCTTGGGATAGCGGATGAAAAAGTGGAAGAGATTCTGAAAGGAATAGATGATGTGGTGGTCGCGGCTAACTACAACAGTCCGGGGCAGCTTGTCATTTCGGGAAGTATCAGCGGGATAAATACCGCCTGTGAACGGATCAAAGCTGCCGGTGCACGCCGTGCGCTTCCGCTGAATGTTGGCGGGGCTTTTCATTCGCCGCTGATGGAGCCCGCACGTGCCGATCTTGCCACTGCCATAGAACAAACAATTTTTCACCCACCTGTTTGTCCGGTATACCAGAATGTAACTGCCATGCCGGCTACGGAGCCCTCGGTAATCAAGGAAAACCTGAACAAGCAACTGACATCGCCTGTTTTGTGGTCAAAAAGCGTAGCCAACATGGTCAACGATGGAGCAAATATCTTTGTTGAATTGGGGCCGGGAACTGTTTTGCAGGGCTTGGTGCGGAAGATAGCGCCAGCAGTGGAAATAGAAGAAGCCTTATTTTAAAATTAAGCTAAAAGCTGATTGTTTTTGATCTGGCCTGTATCGGCTAATTTCTGAAATAACTTATTGGCCAGCGTATCTTTTATTTTAGGAATATATTCCTGGCCGTGAATATCCGAACCGATAAAATCGATCATTCCCTGTTTGATCAGTTTTAGAGCCAGATTATGTATTTCCGGAGAATAAATCTTCGTAAGAGAAAGAATATTGAGCTGAAAAAATAATTCACGATCTTTTAATTTTTTTAAATTTTCAAATTCATTTTCCCAGTAAAGATAGCGTTCGGGATGGGCCAGAATGATGTTGTACCCGTTTGTCTGCATTTCGAATATCAGATTGGATAAACCCGGGAATGGGCTGTAGGTGCTCAACTCAAGAAGTACGTAATTTCTACCGAAAGTCATCAGGTTGCCGCTTTCAAATATGGTTCTGAACCCGTCATCTACCATATATTCGGCGGCCACATCCATTTCAATGTCAATATTGTTTTCGGCAACTTTGTTTTTTAATTGTTCAAAAGCGGGGCGTATTTTTTCAGGGCTGTTTGGGTAAAATTGCGAAACATGAGGCGTAACAATGATTTTTTTTAATCCCATGCTTTTTAAAGAAGCAATGATCTCGAGGGATTCGGCCATGTTTGTTAATCCGTCATCCAAACCGGGAATAAGATGAGAATGCAGGTCGATATTGTATAATGCGGAGTAGTCAGAAGTAACAGTTTCGTTTTTATGCCGGAAATTAAATATTCCCATATAACCTCTTAAAATTTTGTTTAAACCACTCAAAAGTTATTTCCAGTCCGTCCCGGATCATGACAACAGGTGAATACCCGAGCGTCTGATGTGCTTTTGTGATGTCGGCCAGTGAGTCGCGTATATCACCGGGGCGTTCATCGAGATAAGACGGCATTACGACAGATCCGGAGATTTTTTTTAGCGTATAAAAGAGCTCATTGATGGTTGTCCTGTCTCCGCATGCAATATTGAAAATATTCCCGCAGGCATCGGTATTATCGGTAAATGCAGCTTTGATATTTGCCTGAACGGCATTTTCTACAAATGTAAAATCCCGTGTTTGTTCTCCATCACCGAAAATGTTGGGGCTGTGACCGGTAAGCAAGGCATGGATGAACAAAGGGATGGCGGCGGCGTAAGCGCCTGCAGGGCTTTGGTTAGGCCCGAAAACATTGAAATAACGCAAACCAACGATTTCCATGCCGTAACATTTTGAAAAAACCTGTGCGTACAATTCGTCTACATATTTTGATACAGCATAGGGTGACAAAGGTTTCACGATATTGTTTTCCATTTTCGGAAGTTGTGGGCTGTCGCCATAAACCGAAGAGGAACTGGCATAGACAAACCGTCTTACCTGGTTGTTTTTTGCAGCCACCAGCATATTCAGAAATCCGTCCACATTCGAATGATTGGTTGCCTGCGGATCTTTTATAGAACGCGGGACAGAGCCCAGGGCTGCCTGATGCAAAACAAAATCAACATTTTTACATGCCCGGTCGCAGGTGTCGTTATCGCAAATATCACCCTGAATAAATTCCACGTTTGACAAAGAAATGAACGGCTCGATATTATGCAAAAAACCGTTCGATAAATTATCGAGAATAATTATTTTCCCGGCATTATATTTTACAAGGTATTCAACGATGTTTGACCCGATAAAGCCGGCGCCGCCGGTAACCAGAAAACTTAATTTTTCGATATCTCCGGGATGATATTTGTTTTTGTACATGCTTATCTGTTATGGTACTGTTGTTCGTAATACTTTAAGTAATCACCGCTGGTGATGTTTTTCATCCATAGTTCGTTCGCAAGATACCAGTCCACAGTTTTATTCAGGCCTTCTTCAAATTGGAGCGAAGGTTTCCAACCAAGCTCGTCCGTGAGTTTTGAAGAGTCGATGGCATAGCGCAGATCGTGTCCTGCGCGGTCTTTTACGTAAGTGATCAGCTTTGCCGAGGTTCCTTTTTCGCGTCCAAGTTTAGTGTCCATAATTTCGCACATGAGAACAACAAGATCAATGTTTTTCCATTCGTTATGGCCGCCGATATTGTAGGTTTCACCTTTTTTGCCTTTATGAAATATCAGGTCGATTGCCTGTGCGTGATCTACCACATACAGCCAGTCCCTCACGTTTTCTCCCTTGCCGTAAACGGGCAGGGGCTTGTTATTGACGATATTGTTTATCATCAGCGGGATCAGTTTTTCCGGGAATTGGTTGGGCCCGTAATTGTTCGAGCAGTTTGAAATGATGACCGGAAGCCCGAACGTATGATGATAGGCACGTACAAGGTGGTCGGAGCTTGCCTTTGATGCCGAATAAGGGCTGCGGGGGTCATAAGCAGTACTTTCTGTAAAGAAACCTTCTTTGCCGAGAGATCCGTAGACTTCATCAGTGGAAATATGATAAAATAATTTTTCTGAAAGATCATCTTTCCATGAACTTCGTGCCGCATTCAGCAGTGTGGCTGTTCCGATGATATTTGTTACCACAAATTCAAGCGGATTTGAAATAGACCTGTCTACATGCGATTCGGCGGCAAGGTGTATCACGCCGTCAAAAGCGTATTGCTGAAAAAGGTTTTGAACTAATTCTGCATCTGTAATATCTCCTTTGACAAATAAATAATTTGAAGCCTTATCAACGTCCGTAAGGTTTTCCAGGTTGCCGGCATAGGTCAGTTTGTCGAGGTTGACGATGAGGTATTCAGGATATTTTTTCACAAACAGCCGAACCACATGTGACCCGATGAATCCGGCGCCACCAGTTATCAAAATATTTTTTTTAAACATAATTACAGATTTTATTAAATATTACCAGCAAGATGTTTTTCCCAGTTCCAGGCCGAAATCATCATTCCGTCAAGATCCTTTTCCGCTTTCCATCCAAGTACATCGTTGGCACGGCTACAGTCTGACCATATCTTGACAATATCGCCCTCACGGCGTGGTGCAAAGCGATAATTCAGTTTTTTTCCTGAAACCCGCTCAAAAGAATTAATTACCTCCAAAACAGAAAAACCATTTCCCGTACCCAGATTAAATACTTCACAACTATGCTCATTTTTCTTTTCCAGTATCCGTTTCAATGCAATAACATGGGCTTTTGCAAGGTCCCCGACATAAATATAATCACGGATGCATGTTCCGTCGGGTGTTGCATAATCATTTCCAAAAACATTCAGGCATTCCCGTTTCCCGATAGCCGTTTGTGTGATAAAAGGCACCAGATTATTTGGAATTCCGATCGGTAATTCTCCGATCAGCGCCGACTCATGGGCACCAATGGGATTAAAATATCTTAGCAGAATTGTTTTTAAATCAGTGACCTTCACTTGTTCTGATATAATTTTTTCAGATATCTGTTTGGTGTCGCCATACGGAGATGAAGACGGCAGAATCGGAGAAAATTCATCAACAGGAAGATGATCGGGTTGTCCGTAAACGGTACAGGAAGAAGAAAATATAAATGCATTGATCTTATTGTCCTGCATGCCTTTCAGCAGGTTGATCAAAGAGAAGAGATTGTTGTGATAATATTTTAAGGGCAAAATAGCTGATTCACCCACCGCTTTGAAGGCAGCAAAATGTATCACTCCGTCAATGCCCGTGTTACGACTAAAAAAATCATCTACCTGAACAGGGTCGCAAAGTTCGATCTTTTCGAAAACAGGCTGGATGCCGGTGATTTTTTGTATCGACTGAAGAACTTCAGGATACGAATTTGACAAATTGTCAATAATAACCACTTCATGTCCGTTTTGCTGCAGCTCAACAACGGTATGAGCTCCAATATAGCCGGTTCCTCCTGTTACGAGAATTTTCATGAATTACAGGCTCCAGTAGGTCAATTCTTTTATTTTTCCGCGATACATTCCTTTAATATCAACAAGGATACACTTGTCGGCAGCCATAGGTTTAAAATAATTTTCGTCAAGCATGGCATATTCTAAATGGGAGACAGCAACAATAATGGTATCATATTTTCCGCTGGCTTTTTCGGACAATTCGAAACCGTATTCATGTTTGACTTCTGCTGCGTTGGCAAAAGGATCAACCACGTCCACAATAACCCCGTATGTTTTTAGTTCGCTGACCACATCAGCCACGCGTGAATTCCTTATGTCGCTGACATTTTCTTTAAATGTAACGCCCATGACCAAAGCTCTTGAGTTAAGCACATTTTTTCCGGTGGCGATAATTTTCTTTACCGTTTGTTTGGCAATGTAAAATCCCATCGAATCATTTACGTAACGTCCCGAGTTGATCACCTGGGCATGATAACGGTATTCTTTGGCTTTGTATGTGAGGTAATAAGGGTCAACACCGATGCAATGGCCGCCCACAAGGCCGGGATAGAATTTCAGGAAGTTCCATTTTGTACCTGCGGCTTCCAGAACTTCATATGTATTGATGCCCATGCGGTTGAAAATTATTGAAAGCTCGTTCATCAGGGCAATGTTGACATCGCGCTGGGTGTTTTCAATGATCTTTGCAGATTCGGCAACTTTGATGCATGAAGCTTTGTGAACGCCTGCTTTCACAACTATCTCGTAAACTTTTGCCACGATATCGAGCGACTCGTCATCGCAACCCGACACGATTTTCTTTATGGAAGTAATGGTATGTTCTTTATCCCCGGGGTTGATACGTTCGGGTGAAAAGCCGACTTTAAAATCTTTAACAAATTTCAATCCCGACAATTGTTCCAGGATAGGGATGCAGTCTTCTTCGGTACAGCCCGGATATACTGTTGATTCATAAACCACGTAATCTCCTTTTTTCAGGATCTTTCCGACAGTCCGTGTTGCGGCAAGCAAAGGCGTCAGATCGGGCAACTGATGATTATCAATAGGGGTAGGGACAGCAACAATATGAAACGTGGCTTCTTTCAGCTCTTCGGGCTTGGCGGTAAAATGTATATCGCAGTCATCGAAAGCCGAAGAAGGTAATTCTTCGCTGGGATCGATTTTGTTTTTCATCATTTCGACACGGTCTTCTTTTATGTCGAATCCGATGACTTGTATTTTTTTTGCAAATTCTAATGCAATCGGCAGCCCGACATAGCCCAGTCCAATAACTGACAATTTGGTTTGTTTTGCTAAAAGTTGTTCGTAAGTGTTCATTTGATATAGATTTGTTTGTATGTTATTTTATAAAATTTTTATTTCTGACAGAATATATGCGTTCGATAATTTCTACAATTTTCATTCCTTCGAGGGCGTTGGTAGTAATGGTGGTACGTCCTTTCAGTGTGTTTACAACATTTTCGATGACGTAGTGGTGGTTCGCAGCGGAACCTTTGTATGCTCCGTAATCATTGGCAGGATTTACCGGATCAAGTTTCGGCATGGTATAATCTTTAATATGGCAATATTCAACTTCGTTCATGTATTGTCCGCCGATCTTGATGCTTCCCTTGCTTCCGATGATTGTAAGGCTGCTTTCAAGGTTGGCATCCCATACCGAAGTGGAATAATTAATGCAGCCGATGCCGCCCTGTATGAATTTAAAACTGACTATACCGCTGTCTTCAAAATCTGTAAGGGTTTTATGATTGTTATCTGCAAAAATGCCCTGGATATCGGTAATATCGCCGAAAAGCCAGTACATGATGTCAATGAAATGTGAAAACTGTGTGAAAAGAGTGCCTCCGTCAAGATCGCTGCTTCCTTTCCAGTTCCCTTTTTTATAATACCGGTCGTCCCTGTTCCAGTAACAGTTTAGTTGCACATGATAAATGTCGCCCAGTATTTTATTATCTACAACCTCTTTAATCCAGACAGATGGCGGCGAATAACGGTTTTGCATCACCAGAAAAAGATGCCGGGAAACCTGGAGTGATTTGTAAATCACTTGTTCGACAGATGTCTTGGTCAAGCCCATGGGTTTTTCGCAAACCACATGTTTCATCGCGCACAGGGCTTTAAACGAATGATCGACGTGGCAACCGTTGGGTGTGCAAACGTTCACAACGTCAAAATCAATACCCGAATTCAGCATTTCTTCTATGTTACTGAAAAAAGGAACATCGAAAGACTCGATACCCAACGATGTTTTCGGTTTGATATCACACATCGCTGCCAGTTCGGCCTCGGGGTTTCGCTGAATCATTTCAGCATGACGCTTGCCGATATGCCCGCAACCAACCACTGCAAATTTTATTTTATCTTTCATCATGATAATTTTTTATTTGCATTCTTCAGGACAAACAAGTATTCCCTGGGTGCAACTGTCGGTAACGGCAGATATCCAACTGTTTGCCTCATCCTGTCCGCAAGCTTGTATTAAATAGTCAATATTTGTTGTCAGGGCTGCACTGTTACACCCGGCTTCGAACATCATCAGACAAAATTCGCGTTTTTGAATAGTACAGTTATCACAATTGGAATCATCACATCCCGAGACAAAAGCCCCAAAACAAATAAATGCAATAATTAAAATTAATTTTTTCATTTCAGGAGATTTTTGATACGGCCCCGTTCTGAAATTTATATTTTTCATTGCTTTCGGGGCAAACAGCAATTCCTTCTTCATCAAAATCGAGCCTGTGTCCGTATTCGCTGATCCATCCTATTTGTTTGGCAGGGTTGCCGACAACAAGAGCATAGGCGGGAATTTCCTTGGTAACGACAGCGCCGGCGCCGATAAGCGCGTATTCGCCGATATTATGTCCGCAGACAATCGTTGCATTTGCACCGATAGAAGCGCCTTTTTTAACGAGGGTCTCCACATACTGATCTTTCCGGATGATGGCACTGCGGGGATTTACAATGTTGGTAAATACCATTGACGGGCCGAGAAAAACATCATCTTCGCAGATCACCCCGGTATATAAAGAAACGTTGTTTTGAATTTTTACGTTTTTGCCAAGTTTCACACCGGGAGAAACAACAACATTTTGACCGATGTTACAATTTTCGCCAATCGTGCATCCGGGCATGACATGCGTAAAATGCCATATTTTTGTTCCTTTTCCGATTTGGCAGCCCTCATCAATTACTGCGGTTTCGTGTGCGAAAAATTCTTTTTCCATATAATATTACTGTTTAAAAAATGCAAGAACAGAAGACGTGATATGTTCAAGTTGTTCTTCATCAAGATGGGTATGCATGGGCAGTGATATTACCGATTTGCAGAGCATTTCCGTTACCGGGAAATCACCTTCTTTATACCTGGGGTCAAGATATGCTTTCTGTAAGTGCAAAGGAACAGGATAATAGATCATGGCCGGAACATTTTTGGTATTCAGAAACTCCTGGAGTTGACTTCTGTCGATACCATTCGTGACCAAAGTATACTGATGAAAAACATGTGTTGATTTTTTAAAACGGACAGGAGTTTTCAGGTGCGGTTCATTGGCAAATGCTTTATCGTAGAATTCTGCAGCATGATTTCTCCTTTGTGCGTATTCATCAAGATGTTTTAGTTTTATATCGAGAATGGCGGCCTGAATGCTGTCGAGGCGCGAATTGACGCCGATCATGTCGTGATAATAACGAACCGTCATCCCATGATTAACAATTTGTCTCAGCCTGGTGGCTAGGTCATCGTCGTTGGTGAAGACAGCGCCGCCGTCGCCGTAACAGCCGAGGTTTTTTGACGGGAAAAATGATGTACAGCCTACAATGCTTATGGTACCTGTTTTTTTCTTTGTTCCATCAGCAAAAAAATATTCTGCTCCTATTGCCTGACAGTTGTCTTCAATAATGTGCAGCTTATGTTTTTCGGCAATTTCCATAATGGCTTCCATATCCGCCGACTGACCGAAAAGATGTACAGGAACGATGGCTTTGGTTCTCGATGTTATGGCGCGTTCTATGGCTTTGGGGTCAATATTGAATGTATCGGGGTCAACATCAACCAGGACAGGCGTCAGTCCAAGCAGGGCAATAACTTCAGCGGTGGCAATAAATGTAAAAGATGTTGTAATTACTTCATCTCCCGGTTTTAAATCCAGCGCCATCATTGAAACCTGCAGCGCATCGGTGCCGTTCGCGCAAGGTATTACATGTTTGATGCCAAGGTATGTTTCCAGGTTTTTCTGGAACCTGTTGACTGCAGGGCCATTGATAAATGCTGTGTTTTCAATGACTTCATGAATAGCGGCGTCTACTTCTGTTTTAATATCTTCGTACTGCCTTTTAAGGTCAACCATGGAGATTTTATGCATAATATTGGGCGGTTAAGGTTGTTTTAATTTTTTTAAGGTGCAAAGATAGGAATTTTAGGGATATACAGTTAATCAAAAAAGTTAAACATCAAGAAAAAAGTTTGTTCCAGGGGCAATATTATTATTTCACTTCTGTTAATCTAATCAGTATTTATTTTGGTTATTTTTGTGCGCACTATTTGAAATGAAAAAAATCATTCTGTTACTGGCTTTTATATTCCTTAGCTATCAGGCAAAAACGCAGGTTAGTGTGAAGGATTCCTGCATATTCTCCACGATGTTATATGCTACTTATGCCTATCAGTTGCCCGGCGGAGATCTGGCGAAAAGGTTTGGCGGCAACTCCTCTGTAGGCGGAGGTGTTCAGATAAAAACGAAAAAAAACTGGTTGTTTGGAGCGGAAGGTAATTATCTTTTTGGAACCAGGGTAAAAGATGAGTTCTCTATTTTGTCGAATATTTCTACTTCTGACAGTTTTCTTATCAGTGCCGACGGGCAGTATGCCGATGTGTTTTTAAGCGAATCAGGCTTTGCCGTGGGCCTGAAAGCCGGAAAAATTTTCCCTGTATTCGGCTCAAATCCCAATAGCGGCATCATGGTTTCGTTACAGCCCGGATTTTTGCAGCATAAAATAAAGATCGTCAACCCCAACAATACCGTTCCCCCACTCAGAGGTGATTATAAAAAAGGCTATGACGAACTGACAAACGGGCTTTCCCTTACTGAGTTTGTGGGCTATATGTATATGGGAAACAAGCGCCTTGTTTCTTTCTATGCCGGATTTGAATTTACACAGGCTTTCACCAAATGCCGCCGGGAATATAATTTCAATACGAGGAGCCGCGATACGGAGCAGAAATATGATTTTTTGTATTCATTTAGGGTGGGATGGATCATTCCGCTTTATAAAAGGGCGCCCAAGGGTTATTATTATTAAGTGATCGGTTGCTGCTATTAAGACCCAAGCCCCAAGACCCAAGACCCAAATTCAAAGGATAAAAAACAACGCGGAAAATGGAAAAGAAAAATGACCTTTGTGACAGATTGCTGAAGTTTGCTGTTGATGTTGTTTTATATTTGCGTACAGTAAAAAACACAGTGGAAACGATGGACATGAAACGGCGGTTGGTTAAATCATCAACATCCAGTGGTGCAAATTATGAAGAATCTCAAGGGTCACCAACAAAACCCGATGTCAAGACTAAAATCGGGATCTCATTAAAAGAAATGCGTGAATCAAATTATTTTCTGCGAATGTTTACTAACTTAAATTTAAATATTGTGTCCACTCCGAAAAGTATGAATTTTGAAAATCGGCATTGCCCCGGCCCTAAAGGGAGGCTGATTTTCTGCGACTTCCCTTTAGGGATTAAGGGCAAAAAGTCGCAGGATAAGAAAAATGGGGCTTTTAGGAGTGGACCTAATAGTGGAGATATTGAAAAAGGCACCTATTTGGTAAATGAATCATCAGAACTAAAAAAAATACTCGCTTCTATTTTGAATAAACTATCAATTCTCTTTTTCTTCCTGTCCTTAGGACTCCTTATGAAGGGGCTTACAATTTGATCCGCCTTGGCGCTTGGGGCTTGGGGCTTGGAACTTGGAATTTTTTTTCAAGTGAATTGAATTAAAAAATAAAACTAACCCGATGTTTTTCTTGTATAACTTATCAATTTGTCTTTATACCGCAGCTGTAAAAATTGCCTCGCTTTTTAATGATAAAGCACGCAAATGGGTTGACGGGCGTAAGAACTGGCAGGTTTTATTGCAACAAGCCATAAAAAAGGAAGAACGCTATGTGTGGTTTCATGCATCATCCCTGGGTGAGTTTGAGCAGGGCCGTCCGGTCATTGAAGAATTCCGGTCGAAATATCCTCAATATAAGATACTCCTTACATTTTTTTCGCCATCAGGATATGAGGTGCGTAAAAATTATGCGGAGGCAGACTATGTGTATTATCTGCCCGCCGACACCCGCCGGAATGCCCGTAAATTCATTGATACAGTCGGTCCGGAGATGGTTTTTTTTATTAAATACGAGTTTTGGTTCAATTACATACAGGCAATTCATAAAAAAAATATTCCCTTATTTTTCTTTTCCGTGAAATTCAGGCCCGCCCAGCATTTTTTTAAATGGTATGGGGGCTGGTTCCGTAGCATGCTCGGCAAGATCAATTGGATCTTTGTTCAGGATGAATCTTCGGAAAAACTACTAAAGAATGCCGGGATATTAAACGCTTCTGTTTCGGGAGACACCCGTTTCGACAGGGTGCTGAGCGTTTCGATGCAGAAAAAATCATTTCCGATGATTGCTCAATTTGTGGAAAATGCTGAAATTATGGTGGCCGGTAGCACCTGGCCCCCCGACGAAGAAATGCTGGTACAAATCATCAATAAATTTTCCGATAAATTAAAATTTATTATTGCCCCGCACGAGATACATCCCGAACGTATCAAGTCTTTTCAACAAAAGATACAGGTGGCTTCTGTAAAATTTTCTGAAGCCAGCGAACAAAATATTAAATCTGCCGGGGTTCTTATTATCGACAGCATCGGTATTTTATTGCATTTATATCAATACGCCCGGTTTGCATACATAGGCGGCGGCTTTGGTAAAAATATCCACAACATCCTTGAAGCGGCTACTTTTGGCGTTCCTGTGATCTTTGGCCCCAATTATCATAAGTTTCAGGAGGCCATCGATCTGATACAACTTGGCGGGGCCTTTCCTGTCACTAATTACAAGGAATTAGAAAGTATTATTGAAAAACTCATAGTAGATGAATCTTTTCAGGAAAAATGTTCCGTCATTTGTCGCGATTTTGTTTTGAATAGCGCCGGAGCTACTCCTATGATCATGGAAAAAGTTGCAGGGGTTATAGGGAATAACGTTACTAACAACTTGTTTGAAACCCTTGATAATTTTTAAGAATATCTGTGCAAACCCGCTATCTCAGTGAGGGCTAAAGAAATTATTAACCCGAATTTGATGACTTCAAAAAAGCAGGACAAAATATCGAAATGTGGGATTCACTCCGGAGGAGTGACATATTTGTAAAAGGTTATATCAAAAAATACAATAAGACTCCATAGGAGTCGCACTTTTGATCTATTCGACTCCTCGGGAGTCGCAAGGGTTGTTCTCTACTTTTTTTACAGATATAGCGGGACTGCGCTTCAATAAAGCTTCTAAATTGAGTATTGAAAGAAAAAAAATAAGAAATTTGGAAAGGACATATTATCTTTGACAATATAAAACAAAAAACCCGGCTTCATCACCAGCATAAGAACTGGGAGAGGAATCACCG
>CAZMPB010000080.1:0-13585 GCA_964567775.1 uncultured Bacteroidales bacterium | reverse complement strand
CGGGTATTATGTTGACGGCCCCGTGCTCGAAAAAGAATTCACTTCCTTTGTGGGCATGCACCCGGTTCCCATCGTTCACGGTATGACCATCGCCGAATATGCCTGCATGATCAACGGAGAGAAGTGGCTCAATAACGACATCCAATGCCCTCTGAAATATGTTACCGTTGTCAACTACAAGCACGCCGACTTTTACCAACTTCCGGATAAGCCTTCGCCCAACCTGCCCGGTATGGAATCCATTTATCTGTATCCCACGCTCTGCTTGTTCGAGGGCACGTGCATCAGTGTCGGGCGGGGCACCGAACGCCCCTTTGAAATCATAGGCAGCCCGCTGCTCGACAGCACGGGATTTTCTTTCACGCCCAGAAGCATCCCAGGCATGTCGAAAAACCCGCCTTACGAAGGTAAGCTCTGCCACGGCTACGATTTCAAGAACTATTCGGCCAATTATATCAAAGGATATGGAAAACTGTATCTGTTTCCTTTGCTGGAACTCTACAAACAGTTGAAAGGCAAAACTGAATTTTTCAACAGTTTCTTTAACTCCCTGGCTGGTACGGCAAGCCTGAAACAGCAGATCATCAGCGGTGTTACAGAAGAAGACATCCGCAAAAGCTGGCAGCCTGAACTGGAAAAATTTAAAAAGATCCGTAAAAAATATTTGCTTTATACCGATTTTGAATAAATCTGCCTGCCATGCCAAAAGCAAAAAAACACGAACAAAATAAAAGTAACATAAAAAAAGCTACGGAGGCTGTCAAGCCAACGCGAAAAAATTTCTTTACAGCATCACACCTGCAATACCTGGGGATACTTCTCATCACTATACTGATATACTCCAACACACTTTTTTTTGATTTTGCACTGGACGACGGACTGATCATCACCGACAACAAAGTAACTAAAAAAGGAATTTCGGGGATGGGCGAAATCTTTACGAAAAATGCTTTTTACGGAGTATTCGGTGATAAAGCCAACGAATTACTGCCCGGCGGCAGGTACCGCCCCATGTCGCAAGCTATGTTTGCGACCGAATACCAGTTCTTTGGGCTAAACCCTTTCGTCGGGCATTTTATCAATATACTCCTGTATAGCCTGCTCTGCCTGCTGCTGTTGAAGATACTGAAAATGGTATTCGAGAAATACGACAGCGATCCGTGGTATTTATCACTTCCTTTTATGGCTACATTATTATTTGCCTGCCATCCGCTGCATACCGAAGTCGTTGCAAACATCAAAGGCCGCGATGAACTGCTCTCGCTGCTGGGATCGCTCGCTGTACTGTTTTTTTCCGTGCAGTATTTTATAAAAGAAAAAATATCATACCTGATCCTGGTATTTATTGTTTTTACTCTTGCTATGCTCTCGAAAGAAAATGCCATCACCATGCTGGCCGTAGTTCCTCTGACGTTATTTATTAAGTTTAAGAAGCCACTGAAAAAATACTTCTTTGTTTTGATGCCAATGATACTATCTTTAGCGGTCTATTTTGCCCTTAGGTATAATGCGGTGGGTTTTATCAACAGCAGCGCAACCACCAAAGAACTGTTGAATAATCCTTTTCTGTATGCAACAACATCCGAAAAATTTGCCACGATCTTCCTGACTTGGGGAAAATACCTGCTGCTCGTGCTGTTCCCCCACCCGCTCACACACGATTATTATCCTTACCATGTGGCATTGACCGGATTTTCTGATCCCCTCGTCATACTTTCCATCGTTGTGTATCTTGCAATGATTGTGTTCAGCTTTATCCGTATCCGGAAGAAAGATATTTTTGCTTATGCGATCTTGTTTTTCCTGTTCACATTTTCCATCTCGTCCAACCTCGTTTTTAACATAGGCACGTTCATGAACGAACGTTTCATGTTTGCGCCCCTGCTGGGTTTCACCATTGTTATTTCGTACCTCATCCACAAATACCTGAACAAACAAAACACCCTCCTTGCCGCACGGATCATACTTATCGCATTGGTATCACTGTATTCGGCAAAAACTTTCAGCCGCAATTTTGCATGGAAAGATTCTTACACGTTGTACACTACTGATGTTGAGACCTCTGTAAACAGTGCAAAAGTGAACATGGGCGCCGGCGAGGTACTCCTCAAAAGTGTTAACGAAAAAACTCCCGAGCCTGTCAGAAAAAAAACCTACGAAAAAGCCATCAGCTACCTGAGCAGAGGTGTAGAAATTCATCCTGGTTATACTGTCGGATGGATATATCTGGGGTACGGGCAGCTTCTGCAAAAAGATTATAAGAACAGCCGTAGGTCCCTCGAAGAGGTATTAAAACTGGAAAGCACAAATTCTGATGCCATTAATTACCTGAATAACGGGGCACTGGAATGTTACAGAGCCGGAGATTATCAGCAGTCGGAAGAAAACTTTAAAACACTGGTAAAATATGTACCGGACAATACCGAATATGTGTACCTGCTTGCTGATCTGTATGCCAATACCAACAAGCCCGATACGGCCATACAGCTATTGAACGGCATTATCAGCAAAGACACAGGATACAACAAAGCATACAACAAGCTTGGCGAAATATACGGCCGTATATACCATGATTATGAAAGGTCTTGTAAATACCTGGATAAAGCATATGAACTAAATCCTAAAGATCTGGAGACACTCAGAAACCTTGGCACTTCATACGGTTTGCAGCGCGATTTTCAGCAATCGTTAAGATACCTTCTCGAAGCCGAAAAAGTACAACCCGACGACAAGGATATTCTAAACAAATTATCTATAACCTATCTGAATCTCGGGAATAAGGCTATGGCTGAATCCTATGCTGCCAGGGCGAAATAATTTCATTTGCCTGAATGGATAATTTTCCAAATTTGTGGCATGGCAAAGCCCTTATGACTAACACTTACAAAATATAATCCGTCGTCAAAAAAGCAGATTTGTTGTCCTTAATAATTTCCCTGATAATATCCTTGTTTATGTCATTCTCTTTTGCGGCAAACAAGGCCCTGATCGAAAAAACCCGTAACGCGTCGGAAACGGATAATGTTCCTTCGGCAGAATCCTTTCTCCCTGTGAACGGGAAGCTGTCGGGGCCGCGCTGACATTGAGAATTTAAATTGATCCTCGAAACCTGGTTGACAAAGGTATCAATCAGTTTAGCTATCTCCCCGGCATCTTTTCCAAAAATACTTGCCTGCTGCCCATAGTTTGAGTTGATCACATAATCCAATGGCTCTTCTATGTCTTTATAGCTTACAACGGGTACCACAGGGCCAAACTGTTCTTCCCTGTAAATCCTCATTTTATCATTCACATTAAATAATATGGTTGGAAAGAAGCAGGACTTATTGAACAATCCACCGCTTGAATTGATCACTTTCGCTCCATGCAAAACCGCGTCATTAATCAGTTCGGTGAAATAGGCAGATTTATTCGGCTCGGGCAGTGGTGTAATATCGACACCTTCTTCCCAGGGCATCCCGATCTTTAATTTCTCAATCCCATCCGAAATTTTTTGAAGAAACGGCTCAATTATTTGCTCATGCACAAAGATTATTTTCAAAGCGGTACACCGCTGCCCGTTAAAAGACAAGGCCCCTGTGATACATTCCCTGACAGTTTCATCAATATCCGCATCATGCAATACGATACCCGGGTTTTTCGCATCAAGTCCCAGAACACATTTTAACCGGTGCGGTTTCGGATGCTGCTTTTTCAAGATATCTGCCACCCTGCTCGAACCAATAAAAGCCAGCACATCTATTTTCCCTGATTCCATCAGTGGGCCAATCACCACCTGCCCATCGCCATAAACAGTATTTACCACACCGGCAGGAAATGCTTCCTTAAAGGCTTTCAGCAGTGGATAATGCAGCAGCACACCAAGCTTTGGCGGTTTGAAAATAATGGTGTTGCCCATAATAAGGGCAGGGATCAGGGTGGTGAAGGTTTCATTCAAAGGGTAATTGAACGGGCCCATACATAACACCACGCCAAGCGGTGCCCTGCGTATCTGCCCGATGATATTCTGAGCGATCGTAAACCGGGAAGAGTCTCTGTCCAGATTTTTCAATGATTCGATGGTGTCATTGATATACACCACCGTTCTGTCAAATTCTTTCTCGGAATCTTTAAGATTTTTCCCGATCTCCCACATCAGCAGTTTAATAATCGTCTCCCTTTGTTCCTGCATCAGAAACACAAATTTCTTAACACATCCGATCCTTTTTTCAACAGGCATGGCAGGCCATTCCCCATTACCATGATCATATGCTTTTACTGCAGCATCAAGGGCTTTCAACGACTCTTCCTTATCCATTAAAGGATAATGCCCGATGTAATTAGGAGTGGATTCGTTTCCCAAAAATACCGGGGAATATACTTTTTGATATTCCCCTTTCCATTCCATAATCTCGCCATTGATCATATATTCCGACTGCTCCACAGGGGCAGATAAAACAAACTGTCCGGGAATATCATTCTTATCCGGAAAAATTGTATTAATGTCTTTCATATTTATTGTTTTTATTTAGGTTTTAGAGCTTATTTTCGGGCCATTTCCAGGTACCCATTTTCAAAAAATTTTTTCGAAGGTAACCATTTTCAAGTAAAAATTAATACCGGCAATGTAGCTACCATAAATACGGGCCGCTCAGTATCCTCACAATCAGCCAACAAAAAAAACTGACAATTCCGATAATGAAAATGTTGTAACCATTTTTTCGGTCGGGGATCGAATACTCAAAAACCCTGTCACCGTTGGGTAGTGTCTTTTTGTGATAGCGCAGGTGCCATCCGATAAAAACACCAAGCAGCCCTCCGAGAAAAGAAAAAAAATAGCCCGCAATTATCCAGCCTTTCTGACTTCTTTCCGGCTCCGAAAGTTCCTGAATCCTCTTTTTTTTATAGGTTTCAGCAAGTTCGGGAGTTATTTCTTTTACTCTGTCTTTTAAGAGCTTCTGGGCTAACAGATAATCCAGTCTGCACCACTCGTCAGGTTTGTGAATAATCTCTGTCAACTCTTCGTCGGTAAATTCATAGAGATAATGTTCTTTGCTTACATCTTCAAGTTGTTGGGCTGTGAGATGCAAAAGCAAATTGTTAGCAGCCTCAAAATTTTCTTTCCTGAGTTTTACACGGTATTCTTTTATCGCTTCACTGTTGGAAAATGTCAGGTCTACCCTTCCTGAAGTATCTTCAAATTTACAGTCTATATGGTTTTGTTTCAACAGGTCTTCGAGTTCCAAAGCTGAAGCCTTGTCTGTGAATTTCTGAAAGGTCAGGTACTGTTCTGTTATCATTTTACAGGTATGGTTCGTTTAAGGTTGTTAACCAGATTCGTTCAGTGAGGAATAATGGTTCTGTCCTAAATAATTTTTAATTTTTCATTCAAAATTATGCGAAAATTTTTATAAAAAGAAAAAAATATGGAAGTATTGATAATGTACCATCTATTATGATGGTTAATCATTAATTTTTTATTCAAAATACTTTTTATGTTTCCTCTTATTTCTACTTTTGCAGAAAACTATTATAAAATGAAAAAAGATAAAATGCGTTTCTATTCAAAACTCATTCACGCGGGAGAAATTAAAGATCAGTATGGCAGTGCGGTTATACCTATATACCAGACTTCCACTTTCGCTTTTGAAAATGCCGAACACGGCGCAAAATGTTTTTCGGGCGAAGCCGAGGGATATATTTATACCCGTATCGGCAACCCGACCATCAAAGCGCTTGAACAGGCTCTTGCTGCCCTTGAAAACGGTTACGACGGCATCGCTACTCCATCGGGCATGGCTGCCATCAGCACCATATATATGGCCTTACTGTCATCTGGCGGACATATTGTAAGTCACAATGCTATATACGGCCCCGCCAGGGGTATTATTGAGACAATCTTTCCAAAATTCGGCGTGGAAAGCACCTATATCGATGCCTCTAAAGTTGAAAATATCGAAAAAGCCATCAGGCCAAACACGAAGATGGTGTATATCGAAACACCCGCCAATCCCACTATGGACATCACCGACATCAAAGCTGCTGCTGAAATAGCACACAAACACGGCCTGCCCCTGGTGGTCGACAACACGTTCTGTAGCCCTTACCTGCAAAGGCCGCTCGACCTGGGAGCAGACATCGTACTGCACTCAATGACCAAGTTCATCAACGGACATGCCGATATCGTCGCGGGAATGATCGTTACCAAAGACAAGGCTTATTACGACAAGCTTCGTCCGGTAATGGTAAACATGGGTTTCAACATCGATCCCCACCAGGCATTCCTTGTTCATCGCGGACTAAAGACATTGGGTATTCGTATCGACAGGGCACAGCAAAGCGCCATGCGTATCGCGGAATTTTTAGAAAAACATCCGAAAGTGGCCTGGGTGAAATTTCCGGGATTAAAATCGCATCCACAATACGAACTTGGCATGCAACAAATGGACGGCCCTGGTTGTATGATCAGTTTTGAATTGAAAGGCGGGATTGAAGCCGGAAGGATACTGATGAACCATGTCCACCTGGCATTGCTTGCCGTATCACTTGGCGGTGTGGAAACGCTGATACAGCATCCTGCTTCGATGACTCATTCAAAGATGTCGAAAGAAAACCGCGAACTGGCAGGCATTACCGATGGCCTTGTCCGTTTTTCGGTCGGCATCGAAGATGTGGAAGATATCATCGAAGATCTGGAATTTGCATTAGATAAAATTTAAAAATATTGTTATAATTCTCTTTTTTTTATACCTTTATATTTTTAAAGTAATCATGCCCTATTTTCGGAGAATATTGACTTTAATTCTGTTTACAGCTACTTTTTGTGCTTCAGCTTACGCGCAAAAAGTAGCAGTAGTGCTGAGCGGTGGCGGAGCCAAAGGTTGTGCACATATCGGCGTACTGAGAGCTTTGGAAGAAAACTGCATCCCCATTGATTATATCGCTGGCACATCTATAGGGGCTATCGTAGGGGCCATGTATGCGTCAGGGTACACACCGGATGAAATTGAGAAAATCTTTACTACGGAAGAATTTAAAAATTGGGCAAAAGGGACTATTGAAGATAAATATCTATTTTATTATAAGGAAGACTCGCCGGATGCTTCCTGGATCAATTTCAAATTCAACTACGATACCATTCTGAGTTATAAATTACCTACCAACATCATATCTCCTTACCAGGTGGATTTTGGCATGATGTATTTTCTGGCTTCTGCCGGTGTTGCAGCAAACGAAAATTTCGACAGTCTTTATTTGCCTTTCCGTTGTATAGCTTCCGATGTTGCTGAAAAAAAAGCGGTATCCTTTAGTAGGGGCTATCTGCCCGAGGCCGTAAGGGCATCTATGACCTATCCTTTTTACTTTAAGCCTATCAAAATCGACAATAAACTGTTGTTCGACGGCGGGATGTATAATAATTTCCCCTCTGATGTGGCACTTGCAGATTTCAATCCGGACATAATAATCGGGAGCAACGTGGCCGCCAACTGGAGTGCCAGCTCGATAGACGAAAACAATGTGGTAGAACAAATTGAAAATATGTTGACCACAAATACCAACTACAGCGTGATCTGCGACAACAGTGTGATGATATCCCCAAAATTGCCGAAAATGAATTTACTCAATTTTGACAAGGCAAAATATCTGATAGATGCGGGTTATTATGCCGCCCTTGATAAAATTCCCGACATACGGCTGTTCGTGAATGATTCCGTTTGTAAAAAAGAAAGAGACGCGAAAAGACAGAAATTTATAGATAAAAATCCGCCAATGCTTTTTGATTCAATCAAAATAGAAGGAGTAAATCCATTGCAATCCATTTACATCCGAAAATCCATCATGCATAAAGATTCCGTTCTCACAGCAGATCAGCTAAAGGAAGAATATTTCAGGCTGATAGCCGATGACAAAATAGAATCTATCTATCCTAAGACTTATTACAATAAAAACACAGGTTATTTTACGCTGAACCTTGACGTAAAACGGGATAAAAATTTTGTCGCCCAGCTTGGCGGCCTGGTATCGTCAAGTAACATTACAGGAGCATACATCGGGCTGCAATATAAATACCTTGGGCTTACAGCATCAAAACTTTCCGTCAATTTTTATATCGGAAGGTTTTACAGTTCTGCTTTTATCAAGAACAGGTTTGACTTTCCTACACGCGTGCCTTTTTCACTGGAAACCTCAATTTCATGGAACAGGTGGGATTATTTCAAAACAACCGTCCGTTTCTTCGAAGATGTCATGCCTTCTTACCTTATTACCAACGAAACCAACTTAATCACTGAATTCGCATTTGCTGCCGGTAATAAGGGGAAATTCATTGTCGGGCCGGCAATCGCCCAGATACGAAATGACTATTATCAGACAAACAGTTTTTCAAGAACCGATACCGCTGACAGATCAAATTTCGATTTTATCACCCTCCATACTTTATACAACCGAAGCTCCCTGAATCACAGGCAATACCCCACTGCTGGAAATTATATTCTTGCAGATGCAAGGTATATATACGGAAAAGAACACAATACTCCGGGTTCCACCTCATTGGATGGCGAGATATTTGCAAAATCACGACATTGGTTTCAGGTGAAAATTATTTGTGACAGGTATTTTGTAACATCTAAAGTCTATAGCATTGGGCTTTTCGGAGAGTTATTGGTAACCAACAAACCTTTATTCCATAACTATACGATAAGCCTTCTTTCGGCCCCGGCATTTCAGCCAACACCCGAAAGCAAGGCCTATTTTATACCCAGTCTTCGTGCAAATAATTTTGCGGCAGCCGGAATAAAAAATATTTTTAATATTTACAAAAAGATAAATTTCAGGCTCGAAGGTTATATTTTTCAGCCTTACCAGGAAATTAAAAGGGATGAGAATTATGACGCTCATTACGGAAAAATTTTTGACACCAGGACATTCCTCGGCTATGCAGCCCTGGTTTATAACAGCCCCGTGTGCCCTATCAGCCTCAGTCTGACCTATTACCATAAAAAAGAAAACCCATTCTCCATTATGTTCAATATCGGGTATTTTTTATTCAATAAAAGGGGACTCGATTAATTAAACAAATAAAAATTTTTATAAATATTGTTTATGTACTGGCTAAACAAATTATATTACTTTTGCATTCCTTATTGTAAACTTCTTTACTGATTCCGAAAGGTTTCGGTATTTTTTATTAATAAATGTGAAATATCATGAATGAATTGACTAAACAAAATCCCTCTGAAAATATCGGAAACCCTGAAACTAAAAATTCAGCCTCCGATGAAAACCCTGTTAATGTTACCAGCGCTGAAATAACTGATGAAGTAAAACCAGTAACTGCTCCTGAAACTGACAACAGTGAAATAACGGTTACTGAGAACAGCGAAGCAAGGCCTTCTGAAACCGACGAAACACCGGTTGCCAAAAAAAACGAAGAACCTATTGCTGAAACCGGCGAAATAACAGCCCTTGAAGAACAAGGATTAAAAGATCCGGAAACGCCTCAGAACATAGCTGAACTAAAACAAAAAAAACCTGCCGGCAGAAAGCATTCTCCGAAAAAAAGTGACGAAGATTCGGAACTGCTAAGTGAAAAAGATTTCGCCGCAGAAGAAGGTGAAGAAGAAAACGATACCGAAGGAATTGCTGCCTACAGTACGTTCCCGAAAGAAAAACTGGTCGAAATACTTGAAGAAATTGTAAGAGATCACGAGATCAGCAAGATCAAAACAAGGGTTTCCGGTATCAAAGTAGCTTACATCAGCCTCATTAAAAAGGAAAAGCAGGAACACCTCGAAAAATACCTTGCCGACGGCGGCACTAAAGAAGAATACGTTCCCCTGGTAGACTCTCTTGAAGACCGCTACAAGGCGGCATTCGATATGTATAAGGAAAAGAAAGTTCTTTACGATGCTGAACAGGAAAAGATCAAACTTTCTAACCTGGAGCTAAAAAAACAAATACTCGAAGAGATTAAACAACTCATCGGCTCCGAAGAATCACTAAAAAAAACCTACGATGACTTTAAAAACCTTCAGGATAAATGGAAAAATATAGGCCAGGTTCCCAGAAATGAAATAGAAAGCCTTTGGAATAACTATCATTTTCTCGTTGAAAAGTTTTTTGAAAAAGTAAAGATCAGCAAAGAACTCAAAGACCTTGACCTGAAAAAGAATCTTGAACAAAAAATACAACTCTGCGAAAAAGCCGAAGAACTGCTGCTTGAAAAGTCGATCACAAAATCATTCAAACTTCTTCAGAAGTATCATGATGATTGGAAAGAAATTGGCCCGGTAATGCTGGACAAAAAGGATGAAATCTGGGAGCGGTTTAAAAATGTCTCAGACCAGATTAACAATCAGCGCAAAGATTACTATACAAAACTTAATACCGAGCAGGAAACCAACCAGCTTGCCAAAACAGCCCTCTGCGAAAAAGCTGAAGCCATCAATACCGAAGAAATTTCCAACAGTGCAGAATGGAAATCAAAGACCGAAGAGGTCCTCGAAATGCAGGAATTATGGGAAAGTATCGGCCGCGCTCCGGTAAAGTCCAACGACGAATTATGGGAAAGATTCCGCAGCGCTGTTAACATTTTTTTCAATAACAAAAAGGAATTTTTCGGCGAACTAAAAGAACAGCAGGTAACCAACTATAACCTAAAAATTGACCTCTGCAATCAGGCAGAAGCCTTGGCCAACAGTACCAACTGGAGACAATCCACCGCCGACATCCTGAAACTTCAGCAGGAATGGAAGCAGATCGGGCCGGTACCCAAACGCTATTCCGATAAAATCTGGAGGCGTTTTCGTGCAGCCTGCGATGAATTCTTTTCCAAAAAATCAAATTACTTCGCCAACATTCAGGATATAGAAAAAGAAAACCTGAAAAAGAAAGAAGAACTGATAGCAAAAATAAGTTCTTTTGAGTTTACCGAAAACAAAAATGAGAACCTCGAAGCCCTGAAAAATTTCCAGCGCGAATGGATGGATATAGGCCATGTCCCCATGGATATAAAAGAAAAACTCCAGAACTCATACCGGCAGGCTATCAATCATCTGATGGAAAAACTTAAGATTTCAGCGGTTGAAATGAATACAATGCATTACAAAAACCGTATTGAAAACTTACAAAATTCACCGGAAGCAGGAAGGGCCTTATCGCACGAGCGCATGCAACTGGAAGGCAGAATCAATATGCTGAAAAACGACATAAAACTCTGGGAAAATAATATCGGGTTTCTGGCAAACTCCAAAAAAGCCAATCTTTTGAAGGAAGAATTTGAAAACAAGATCAATAATACCAAACAGGAACTGGTTTTGCTGGAAGCTAAGCTGAAAATGCTTTCGAAGATCAAAAAATAATCTTTATTTGTTTTGTATTTCACTCTGAATCAACAAATTAATTTTTTTATTTTTATTAAGTTTAAATAACAACAAAAAAATTTATACCTTTGTAAAAAAAAAATTTATGAACCCATTACTGGAAATAAAGAACTTAAAAGTATCTATCAATAATAAAAAGATCATCAAAGGCCTTGACCTGGTCGTTAATGCCGGCGAAGTCCATGCCATCATGGGCCCCAACGGGACAGGCAAAAGTACCCTTGCGTCAGTTATTGCCGGCAGGGATGTTTTTACAGTTAACGGAGGAGAAATATTATACAAAGGAAAAGACCTTTTGGGGGTTCCTGTTGAAACACGTTCCCGCGAAGGCATCTTTTTAGGTTTTCAGTACCCGGTTGAAATTCCGGGCGTAAGCATGACAAATTTCATGAAGACCGCTGTTGACGAACACCGAAAATACAAGGGCTTGCCGTCGCTTTCTGCCCCTGAGTTCCTCAAGCTCATGGAGGAAAAAAAGAAGATGGTCGAAATACAGTCTAACCTGACCAATCGTTCAGTAAACGAAGGTTTTTCCGGTGGCGAAAAAAAACGAAACGAGATTTTCCAGATGGCCATGCTGGAACCCACGCTGGCTATTCTTGATGAAACCGATTCGGGACTGGATATCGATGCCTTGAAAGTCGTCGCCAACGGGGTGAACAAGCTACGCCGGAAAGACAATGCCTTTGTCGTCATCACTCACTACCAGCGTCTGCTGGACTATATCGTTCCTGACTTCGTACATGTGTTGTTCGAAGGGCGCATCGTAAAATCGGGCACAAAAGAACTGGCGCTGGAACTCGAATCAAAAGGTTACGAATGGATCAAACAGGAACTCGAAAAATAAAAACAGATGAAATCAGCCAACCTCGTTCCTGGTAAAAAGCAGCTTATAAGCCTGTTTGAACAATTCCGTGAAGACATATGCTCAAACGACATCCCCTGTATTTCGGAGTTAAGAACTAAAGCATTGAAGTCTTTTTCTGCCACTGGATTTCCTACCCGGGAAATTGAAGAATGGAAAAATACCAGCCTTATCAATTCCCTGGTACCGGCCTATAATTTTTATTTCAGTCCTTTTGAAAAAAAACCGGATATCGATACGATTTTCCGTTGTGAAATCCATAATTTTGAGACCGACCTGTTTACCCAGCTTAATGGCTGGTATCTCTATAAACAAAGCCCTGTAACCAAGTTTGAAAACGGCGTCATCGCAGGCAGCCTCTCGGCAGCATTCAAGGCATATCCGGAACTTATCAACAAGTATTACGGAAAAATAGCAGAAACCGAAAAGAACGGGTTAACAGCATTGAATACGGCTTTTGCACAGGATGGCATTTTTATTTACGTTCCCGATAATGTGGTCATCGAAAAGCCTATACAGATGGTGAATATTGTGGATATGGATGAAAGTATTTTTCTTCAGCCGCGTAACCTGATCATTCTCGGTAAAAACTCAAAACTGACATTCGTGTACTGCGACGATTCAATAAAACATGAGACAAGTTTTATTAATTCCTGTACCGAAAATTTCATTGGTGAAAATGCCTCACTGGATTTTTATAAAATGCAAAACAAAGACAGCCGTTCCACAGTAATTACTAACAATTATTTCAAACTTGAAAAAAACAGTAACCTTATCAGCAACACCCTGACGTTTAACGGCGGCCTGATCCGTAATGAATCATACGTATCGCTAAGCGGATCCGGCTCCGATGCTAAAGTGTACGGGCTTTACCTGGTCGACAGGGAACAGCATGTAGATAACCAAATCTATGTGGATCATATGGTTCCTGAAACAACCAGTTACGAGCAGTTCAAGGGAATTATCGATGACAATGCCAGCGCGGTATTTAACGGGCATATTCATGTTTGCCGCGATGCACAGCATACCGAAGCATATCAGAGTAATAAGAACATCCTGCTTACTGATACTGCCCGTGTTACAACAAAACCATTCCTGGAAATTTATGCGGACGATGTAAAATGCAGCCATGGTGCAACTGTAGGGCAACTGGACCCGGAAGCCCTGTTCTATTTAAAATCAAGAGGCATCTGCGACCGCAATGCGAAAATGCTGCTGATGTATGCTTTTGCCGGCGAGATCGCCACTAAAATAAACATCGGGGTTCTGCGCGAACGTATCGATGCAATGATCGTCAAACGCCTCAAAGGCGAACTCTCTATTTGCGACCAGTGTGTGTTGCATTGCAAAGAGAACGAGA
>CAZMPB010000079.1:0-13639 GCA_964567775.1 uncultured Bacteroidales bacterium | reverse complement strand
CCATGGTGTTTTGCCTTCAACATACTGACAATTGTATTTAGCAGCATATTCGGAAATTCTTCCTCTCTTAACGTTTTTTAGTTCCTTTACATAGGTGAGCTTTTCGTTGGTGATACCTTCCGGATCATAAATATAACCCGAGGAATCGGACATGGTAACCACTTTGCCGCCAAGCTGGGTAGCTTTTTCTGTAGCATATTGAGCCACATTCCCTGAACCGGAAACAACCACGATCTTATCTTTGAAATCCATGTTGCGGGTCTTTAGCATTTCGTTTGCAAAATAAACTTGTCCATAACCTGTGGCCTGCGGACGAATCAAACTGCCGCCCCAGTCGAGACCTTTACCGGTAAGAACTCCTGTAAATTCATCGCGGATTCTTTTGTACTGGCCAAACATAAAGCCGATCTCACGACCGCCTACACCAATATCACCTGCCGGAACGTCTGTGTCAGGGCCGATGTATTTGCATAATTCTGTCATAAGACTCTGGCAGAAACGCATCACTTCATTATCTGATTTACCTTTAGGATCAAAGTCAGAACCGCCTTTGCCACCACCCATAGGCAATGTTGTCAAACTGTTTTTGAATACCTGTTCAAAAGCCAGAAACTTCAGTACGCCAAGCGTTACTGTAGGGTGAAAACGCATGCCGCCTTTGTATGGGCCGATGGCACTGTTCATCTGAATCCTGAATCCTCTGTTTATCTGGAATACACCTTTATCGTCAATCCAGGGTATTCTGAATATGAAAACTCTTTCAGGTTCCACCATTCTTTCAAGAATTCCGTTATATTTCGGATTTTCTTCCACAAAAGGCATTAATGATTCAACCACTTCTTTTACAGCCTGGTGAAATTCTGGTTCTGCAGGGTTTTTGGCGATTACTTTCGCCATAAATTTTTCAACATTTTCGTTTATTGTGCTCATGTTATTTTTTTTAAATTTATAAATAATTAACCACAACAAAGTTAAGTTAAAAAACTAAAAATAAAATATTTTATGAAAAATATTTATAAAAATAAAAGTTAAAAAAATTTTTTTTTGCTTGTAAATGAAATTTTAATAAATTTGATGATCGTTGATTGATATATTTTATTAAATTTGGAATTATGACTGAAATAATAAATAATAATGACGAAATTCAAAAACTAGCTGCCGAAAGCACTGAGCGATTAAAAGAACTTGCCTGCATCAATCAGACGATGCAAATATTAAAGGAAGAACGGCCGCTGAGTGAAACTTTTCAGAAGATTTGTAATATTATGAAGAAAGCCTGGCAGTATCCTGACCATACGATCGCCATGATTACTTATGATAATCTTGAGATTTCAACGCCAGATTTTGAGAAAACCGAATGGAGGCAATTGCAGTCTTTTAAAACTATTGATGATAAAAAAGGTTTTATTCAGATATGCTACACCAAAGAGTTTCCTGAGTGCGATGAAGGTCCTTTTTTGGCGGAGGAACGCAACCTTATTGATAATATTGCCAATATTATTTCCGGACATATCAACAGCTTGCTTGCAAGGCTTATTATTGATAAAACGAATCTTATTGATGTTCTTGACGGGGAATTGACAAAATCAGAAACTCCGCAGATTAGGGGAAGACAGCTATTGCAGCGGTTTTTGAACAAACAAAATTATGAACGGGATGTTTTTCACGACCTGATGCCTTTTAAAGTAAGGGAAATATTAATCGTGGCAAACCTCTACGATGCCTATAACATTGAAAAAGAAGGCCGTTTTGTGGAGCATTTTTTAGGCGAGTATTATCAGTTGAATCTGGTCTCCATGCCTCGTGTAACAGGTGTTTCGTCGGCAGAAGAAGCTTTCAGGGAGTTGCGTGGCAAACATTTCGACATGGTCATCTTTATGATGGGCGTTGACCGAAAAATCCCTTCAGAAATAAGCAAGGAGATCAAAGCCGGTTATCCTTATATCCCAATATTTATGATGCTGAATAATTACAGCGATATTGAGTTTTATGAAAAGAACAGAGCCATGTTCTCCGCGATAGACGATGTCTTTGTATGGAATGGCGATCCCAAGGTGTTTTTTGCCATGATTAACTATGTGGAGGACCGCGTAAATGTTGATAACGACACGAAAGTTGGATTCGTCAGAGTAATACTTTTGGTGGAAGACTCAGCTATTTATTATTCAAAATACCTGCCTTTGCTTTATACAAATGTGATGCAGCAAACGCAGCGAATCATTGAAGATGCCAGTTCGGATGAAGTGCTGAAAGTACTCAGATTAAGGGCAAGGGCAAAAATTTTACTGGCAAAGAATTATGAGGATGCGATACAGTTATTTGATAAGTACAAAGATTATTTTCTTTGTATGATCACCGATGTGAAGTATGAAAAAGATGGTAAACTCGACGAAAACGCCGGCGTGAGCCTGGTACAGTATGCCCGCAGCCAGAAAAAAGAGTTGCCGATCATCATGCAGTCCACCGATAATGCTAATGCCGACAAAGCTTTTGAACTGAAAACGATTTTTATTGATAAAAATTCAGCAACGCTGTTGCAGGATGTCCAGAGTTTTATTACTCACTATCTTGGTTTCGGCAATTTTATATATAAGAATGCCGAAGGCAAGCAAATTGCCATCGCCCGTTCACTAAAGGAATTTGAAAATTTTCTTAAAATAATCCCGGATGATTCCCTGGTTTATCATGCAAAACGCGATCACTTCTCCTTGTGGCTGATGGCAAGGGGCGAATTACAACTGGCCCGTTTTATTAATCCATATAAAGTTCAGGATTTTAAGACCACACACGAACTGAGGGACTTTTTGCTTAATGCTATTCAGATGCACCGAAGCGAATACAACAAAGGAAAAGTAATCACTTATGAAGAAGTGGAAAACCTTGAGGAAAGCAGCATCATCAGCCTTGCATCCGGCTCACTAGGCGGAAAGGGGAGGGGCGTGGCTTTTATAAATACACTGATCTACCATTTCGATTTTCACAACCTGATCCCGAATATAAACATCCGCTGCCCAAAAACTCTTATCATTGGTACCGATGAGTTTGAATACTTTCTCGACAGGAACAGGCTCAGGAACATCATAGCCACAGCAGAAACCTATGAAGATATCCGAAAAGAGTTTGTAAAAGGGAACCTGGGCGATGGTTTGATAAAACGGCTAAGGAAGATACTAAAACTGATCAAAAATCCTATTGCGGTGCGCTCTTCGGGTTTATTTGAGGATTCACTGGCCCAGCCTTTTGCAGGAATATTTGAAACTTACTTATTGCCTAACAGCAATCCCGATTTTGATGTTTGCCTGAAACAACTGATGACGGCCATCAAGCTGGTTTATGCTTCAGTTTATTCAAAAATTGCACGTGGTTATGTAGAGGCCATCAACTATAACATTGAAGATGAAAAGATGGCCATCGTATTACAGGAAGTGGTTGGTAATCGTTATGACGATGTTTTTTATCCTCATATCAGCGGTGTTGCACAATCATACAATTACTATCCTTTCGGACATATGAAACCCGAGGAGGGCGTGGCGGTGATCGCTGTGGGGCTTGGCAGTTACGTGGTGGATGGTGAAAAAGCCTATCGCTTTTCTCCAAAATATCCTACCACAGAAAATTACACACCCAAAGATCTTTATAAAAATTCCCAGTTGTATTATTATGCCGTAGATCTGAGCAAAAAGGATGTTGACTTAATGGAAGGAGAAGAGGCCGGGCTTATCAAACTTGATATCGATGTGGCTGAGGGCCATGGCAACCTGAAACATTGTGCTTCCGTTTACGATGCAGAAAGCGACAGGATGATACCGGGAATAACTAACCCCGGGCCCCGTGTGGTTAATTTTGCCAATATCCTGAAATATAACTATACGCCTTTGGCCGAGACCATACAGGTGGTGCTGGATATCGTAAAGGAAGCCCTCGGGACACCCGTTGAAATAGAATTCGCGATTGACCTCAACAAAGACAGCAAAAACAGGGCTTCATTTTATTTGCTGCAGATAAAGCCTTTGCTGGGTAATGCAATGGATTATGAGATCAATATGGATGAAATAGACAAAGAAAAAATTGTCGTGTATGCCGAGAAGGCGATGGGTAATGGCAAAGTTGATAACATATGCGATGTGATCTATGTGGATATTGACCTGTTTGATAAGGCAAAGACAGAAGAAATGTCGAAGGAAATTGACGACCTGAACCGGTATATGATCGGAATGGATAAACGGTATGTACTTATTGGCCCCGGGCGTTGGGGAACAAGAGACAGATTCATTGGCATTCCCGTGAACTGGCCACAGATTTCGAACGCCAGATTTATTATCGAAACCAGTCTTGAAGATTTTCCCCTGGATGCTTCGTCGGGTTCGCATTTTTTTCATAATGTGACTTCCATGAATATCGGATATTTTTCGGTTCAGCCCGAAGTCAGCAAAAGCTTTATTTCCTGGGATGTGCTCTCAAAGCAAAAGTTGCTGAAAAAGACCGGATTTTTCCGGCATGTTGAATTTGAAAAACCACTGACGGTCAGGATGGATGGCAAGAAGAGGATCGCCGTGGTTTCGATGGAATAAATTATGAATAAGATAGCGTCTGAGCGGAAACTCAGTGTCTGAATCGAAAAGTTCAGTGTCTTGTCCTAAAATAGGTTGACAAAAAACAAAAAAATGTCAACTAATACCACAAGTGTTGGGATGACTGTCTTCAGCGGCAGGCTCGCGCGCAGTCATCCCGTCACTTTCAAGCGGCTGAGGCTCCCAACCGGTGGCTGAGGCTCTCGAAGCCACCGTACACGGACAGGTTGATCATCTGTGTTTTGACAAAACAAAAATGATTTATTTATCACGGACACAGTTAAAAAAGATAATTTTTTGGAATAATATTTGATAAATATTAAGCCCTTAAATAAACTCGGAATTATGAAAATAAAGGCTAAAAACTCTTTGAAGGTTGTATCGACAATTTTCTGTTTAATGATGATTTCAGGTGTTTTTGCGCAATTGAAACCATATTCATGGGATTCTTTTAAAATTAAGTTCAAAGTACCCGAGAATTTTGTGGCTGATGAAGCTACTTCAAATACCTGGATAGGCCATAACAGCAAAATCACCCTGAGTATTTATCCCCGTAAGGGTGAAAATTTATCTGCAGAAAACCTGAAAACAGCCCTTTATAACTGGACTGTTGCCAATGGGGTTACAAAGATGGATGAGGGGACAGAAATAGACCCTGAAAAACTGAACAGGTATAAGGGGTATTTATACGAGGGCGTAATTAATGATTTATTTGTGGAGACGATGTTGATTGTTGATCCCGATTATCCCGGTATTAGCTTTTATATTTTCATTCATTATAAGGCAGGATCAGAAGATGATGTTTTAAAAATTCTTACAAGTTTTACTCCCATATAAAAGTTTTCAAATGTATTAAAAAATCCTTTCATTGCGGAAGGATTTTTTTTATTTTTACAAAAAAAAACCATGAAAAAACCGGTCATAGTTTTAGCATCAGAAGATGTAAACAACCACTGGAAATGGCGGTACCAGATGGCGGAAGCCCTTGCCCGAACGATCAATAAAGATGGCATGGGTGTGAAAGCTGTCTACCTGATAGGCAGCACGAAAAACGCAAACAGCGGGCCAGCAAGTGACATAGATCTGATGATACATTTTTCGGGTGATGAACAGCAAAAACTTTTGCTTCAGACCTGGATAGACGGTTGGAGCAAGTGTTTGGCAACACTCAACGAAATGATTACCGGGCATCGCGATCAACGGGGACTGATAGATCTTCACCTGGTGACGGATGAAGATATAAAAGCCGGTGGTAGCTACACGGCAAAAATCAGCGCTCATACCGATCCGGCACGAAAATTATTATAAGCCTCCAAATTTGAATCAATAAAAAATATTATTTTTGGATATCAATTCTGACAAGAGCAACCAAAAATAATTGTATGCTGATTGTATTTATTCTTTACCTGCTGATATTAGTGGGAATCACAATTTACACAGCCAATAAATCAAAGAATACTTCTGAATACGTCTTAGGCGGAAAGAAAATTCCGGGGATAGCGCTGGCGCTTTCTGAAAGGTCGACCGGCGAATCTGCCTGGCTGATTCTCGGGCTGACCGGTGAAGCTTTTGCCATAGGATTGCAATCCATTTGGGTGGCCATCGGATGCGTTACCGGTATCATATTTATCTGGACATTCATGAGCAACCGTTTGCGCATGGAAGCTGAAAAAACAGGCGCCCTGACGGTTTCCGGAATTTTGTACAAGCGTTTTCCGGGGGCTGAAAAAACTATTGGCCTGATTTCAGCCTCCATTGTGGTGTTTTTCTTTTTGTTTTATGTGGAAGCACAATTTTATGGTAGTGGCAAAGTGCTGGAACAAACCTTTGGTATTCCTGGGTTTTGGGGAGTGATTATCGGCTCCCTTATCGTAGTTTTATATACCATGATAGGAGGGTTTATAACCGTTGTTTACACCGATGTTTTTCAGGCCATACTTATGATTATTACGCTCATCATTTTGCCAATTATCCTGATATTTATCATCGCATCCGGAAATGTTGACGTCAGCAAAGCCCTTATAGAAGCCGGAAACGGATATAACTCGGTAACAGGAGGGAAAACAGGTATTCCCGCCCTTCTCCTGATTCTAAGTGGCCTGAGCTGGATGTTTGGCTATACCGGGCAGCCACAACTGCTCACGCGTATGATGGCCATAAAAAACAAGAAAGACATCAGGAATGCAAAAGGTGTTGCCATCGTATGGACATTGATTGCTTATATCGGTGCTTTGGCCATTGGGATTTTGGGCTTTGTACTTATGAAAAACCATTATTTCGACGGTAGTGCAACGGCTCTGGCCGGCGATCCAGAAAAAATCCTGCCGGTGCTTATTAATACCTTTGTTGGGCCTGTTATTGCCGGACTGCTACTGTCAGGGGCTATTTCAGCCATGATGTCCACGGCGTCTTCCGAGATCATCGTCAGTTCCTCGTCCATTACTGAGGACATCTATGGCAACCTCGCCAGAAAAAAGCAAAACGGGAAAAAATTGCTTACGCTGAACCGCTTGGTAACCTTAGGCGTCGGGCTGCTTGCCTTTGTGCTGGCCATGACCGTTAAGGATTCTGTTTACGGCCTGGTTTCTTATGCCTGGTCAGGCATAGGGTCTTCGTTTGGGCCGGCTTTATTGCTGATATTATTCTGGAAAAGGATATCGCGTGCCGGTGTCATCGCTTCACTGATTTCGGGAACGGTGGGAACAATTTTGTGGAAAATGTTTTTACTTGGCCCCACAGGTATTTCAGAGCGCCTTGGCAGTTTTGTTTTTGCTTTGTTGATGTCCGTTTTATTTTCTTATATATTTCCTGAAAAAAATAAAAATATCCAATGATGGAAAACCAGAACGTACTGAGAAAAAGTCTCCGGCTTGTTGATTCCACGGCAATAGTCGCAGGTTCAATGATAGGCTCGGGAATTTTTATTGTCAGTGCAGATATGGCGCGACAGATCGGTTCGCCCGGATGGTTGCTGGTAGTATGGGTTATTACAGGCGTTATGACACTGATAGCCGCACTAAGCTATGGAGAACTGGCCGGGATGATGCCCAAGGCAGGTGGTCAGTACGTTTATCTGCGTGAAGCATATAACCCACTTACAGGTTTTTTATATGGCTGGACTTTATTTCTTGTAATCCAAACGGGAACAATTGCAGCTGTCGCCATGGCATTTGCGAAATTTACCGGCCTGCTGATACCGTGGGTTTCAGAAAAAAACTTCTGGTTCATTATTGGTTCGGTGAAGTTTAGTACAGTTCATATTGTTGCCATATCTTCATTGATTTTCCTTACCTGGCTGAATTCAAAAGGTATAAAAACAGGAAAGATCGTTCAGAATACCTTTACTTTGACCAAGGTACTTTTGCTCCTCGCTTTTATCGTGGTTGGGCTGATAGTTTTCAATGGTAATGAGGCTTTTACAATTAATAAAGCGATTTTCTGGGAGGCACAATCAATTGATGGACAGGGCCTTGCAAAGTCATTGACGGGCTTTGCGCTTGTGGCTGTTTTAGGCACTTCTATGGTGGGGTCTTTGTTTTCGTCCGATGCCTGGAATAACATCACTTTTACGGCAGGGGAGATTATCAATCCTAAACGTAATATCCCTTTAAGCCTTTTCTTTGGCACGTTGATCGTTACGATTATTTATTTGCTGATAAATCTTGTTTATATTTATGCTTTACCGTTGAGAGGCGATCCGGCAGCTACGGATGTGCTGGGACAGGGAATGCAATATGCCACCAACGATAGGCTCGGTACAGCTTCAATGTCAATGATTTTAGGCGAATCTGCCGCCATCGTGATGGCAATTCTGGTGATAATATCTACTTTCGGGTGTAACAACGGGCTGATCCTTTCAGGAGCGAGGGTATATTATGCCATGGCCCAGGATGGGCTGTTCTTTAAGAGTACAGGAAAAATCAATAAATCCGGGGTTCCTTCTGTGAGTTTGTTGATACAGTGTTTATGGGCAAGTTTGCTTTGCCTCAGCGGAACTTATTCCAACTTGCTTGATTATGTGGTATTTTCCGTACTGATCTTTTATATTCTGACAATCATCGCGGTATTTATCCTGCGCCGCAAACAACCCGGTGCTGAACGTCCTTATAAAGCTTTTGGCTATCCCGTATTGCCGGCATTATATTTTGTCTCCGCCTTGTTTATTATGGTGCTGTTGCTGATTTACAAGCCGATGTATACGTGGCCAGGGCTTATCATTGTATGTGTGGGCATTCCTGTTTACTATTTTTGGAAAAAAAATAAATCAAAAAAAATTGAATAAAAATCGCTTGTTTTTTGTTTCTGACCTTCATGGCAAAGAAAGCCGCTATGAAAAACTCTTTGCCGCCATAGTGTCGGAAAAGCCCGGCCTGGTGCTGATAGGAGGGGATATACTCCCTTCGGGTATTTTGAAAAGTATCATAAAAGAAACCGAACATTTGGATTTTATACTGTCCTATATCAAGCCAGAACTTGAAGAACTTAGGAAAAATCTGAAAGATGATTATCCAACTATAGGTGTCATACTCGGTAATGATGACCCGCGTTCTGAGGAGGCATCACTTATGGAACTTGAAAAAGAGGAATTGTTGCATTATATTCATTTCAAAAGCATTCGCTACCATGATTTCACCATCTGTGGATATTCATTTGTACCGCCCACGCCATTCCGATTGAAAGACTGGGAGCGTTATGATGTTTCACGTTATGTTGATCCGGGTTGCTCGGCGCCTTTTGAAGGTATCAGAACCGTTGAAATTTCCGATTATGACGCAGAATATGCTACCATAATGCAAGATATTGCTTTGCTTACAGAAAATCTGAGCATGGAAAAAACAATCATGCTTTTTCACTCACCACCCTATGATTCTTATCTTGACAGGGCAGCCCTTGATGGTATGAAGGTGGACTATGTTCCCCTCGATGTTCATGTCGGCAGTATTGCTATCCGGCGATTCATTGAGGAAAAGCAACCCCTGATAACGCTGCACGGGCATGTACACGAATCATCAAGATTGACAGGGCACTGGCGGCAAAAATTTAACAAAACAAATGCTTTTTCTGCCGCATACGATAGAGAGGAATTAGCATTGGTAAAAATCGACCTCGATAGTCCTGTAAATGCTATGAGGGAATTACTTTGAGCTCCGGCGGAAACGTCCCGGTTACATATTATTTTCTGGAAATTATTGATAAATTTTGTTACTTTGTAGTATATTAGATTTTGTAATTATGAAACTGATTAAAAAAATATTCGATACAAGTAAGTACTATTCTCAGGATAGGTCGTTCATGCTCCTCATGCAGAAACGAATTTATAATGTTCTACTTGTCTGCAGCGCGTATGATTCATTTATGCTGGAAGAAGATGGCCGTATTGATGAACAAATATTTAATGAATATACGTCATTAAATCTGCGTTACCCGCCCCGTTTTTTTATGGCTGCCGATCACGACGAAGCCATGCATTATTTACACAAGGAGCATATTGATTTGATCATTACAATGCTAAGTGTCAAAGATCCTCTTGAACTGACAAAAAAAATAAAAGCCAAGTACCCTAATAAACCCGTGGTTGTTTTGTTCCCTTTTTCTAGAGAAATCACTGAGAAATATTCCGTCAAGGACTTGTCGATATACGATTATAAGTTTTGCTGGTTGGGCAATGCAGATATTTTGCTTGCCATCATCAAACTGATCGAGGATAAGATGAATGTTGGCCATGATGTTAATGAAGTCGGGGTTCAGACAATTTTGTTAGTGGAAGATTCTACCCGTTTTTATTCAAGTTATTTGCCCATACTGTACAAGATCATTTTTCAACAATCGAGGGAATTTATGACTGAAGGACTGAACGAGCATCAGAAAATGGTGAGGATGCGTGGCCGCCCTAAGATATTACTTGCGAAGGACTTTGAAGAAGCCGAATACTTTTATGCAACATTTAAGAATAATTTACTCGGTATAATTACCGATATGTCGTTTTCGAAAGATGGAGCAACAGATCCGGAAGCAGGTATGAAAATTTGCAAAATGGCAAGAGATGATGACGAGATGATACCTGTGCTTATTCAATCATCTGACGAAGAGCATTATTATACTGCCCAGCAACTGAATGCTAAATTTTTAAATAAAAATTCGAAAACCCTGTCCATAGAGCTTCGCGATTTTATCAACGAATACATGGCTTTTGGCGATTTTATATTCAGAAATCCGATCACACAGGAGGAGATTTCAAGAGCGCCGGATTTGCAAACCCTGCAGCAGAAAATTTTTGAAATTCCTGACGAATCATTAAAGTTCCATTTTGAACGAAACCATTTTTCAAAGTGGCTGAATGCAAGAGCATTGTTTACATTGGGAGAGATATTCAAACCAGCAAGGCTTGAAGATTTCAAAAATATGGAAGAAACCAAGCATTACCTTTTTGATACTATCGCTAGTTACCGTATCCATAAGTCAAGAGGTATTATTGCAGAATTTGAACGGGATAGTTTTGACGAATATATATTCTTTTCAAGGATCGGTAAGGGATCGCTTGGTGGAAAAGCAAGAGGGCTGGCATTTATCGATTCCCTGATCAAACGAAATAAAATCCTCGATAAGTTCGAAAATGTGATCATAGTCATTCCACTTACTGTTGTGCTTACTACAGATGTGTTTGATGAGTTTATGGAGGCCAATAAACTCTATAAAATCGGATTATCGGATATGTCAGATGAAGAGATACTCAACGCATTTGTAAAAGCTCGTCTTCCATACCGAATTCATGAAGATCTTGTGGCATTTATCAATGTTGTAAAGAATCCTATTGCCATACGTTCGTCAAGTTTGCTTGAGGATTCATATTATCAGCCTTTTGCAGGGATCTATTCTACTTATATGATCCCCAAGGTAAGTACTGAACGTCAGATGATCGAAATGCTGAGTTGTTCGATCAAATCAGTTTATGCTTCGGTATTTTTTAAAGCCAGTAAGTCATATATGACCTCAACATCCAATATTATTGACCAGGAAAAAATGGCTATCATATTGCAGGAAGTTTGTGGTAATCAGTATGATAATATTTTTTATCCCACCATTTCAGGGGTAGCGCGTTCAATTAATTTCTACCCGGTTTATCCGGAAAAAAGTGAGGATGGTATTGCTAATATTGCATTCGGGCTTGGAAAGTATATCGTTGAGGGTGGTAATTCGATCAGATTTTCTCCGTTTTATCCTAAAAATATTCTTCAGTTATCTTCTGCCGAAATAGCATTGAAGGAAACTCAGAACAAATTTAATGCACTAAATCTTGATCCTGTTAGCTTTAAGCCGTCAACCAATGATGGTATTAATATTCTTGAACTTCCTGTCAGCGGCGTAGTTAATGATAGTTCCCTGCGGTATGTTTCGTCCATTTACGACTACAATAACAATATCCTTCGTGATACTTATGATCCCAAGGGCAAAAAAGTGATTACTTTTTCTAAAATATTGAATTATAATACTTTTCCTTTGGCAGAAATTTTGAAAACCCTTCTTGAAACTGGACAACGTGAAATGAATAATCACGTAGAGATTGAATTCGCAGTCAATCTTGACGTGCCTGCAGGCTATCCGAAAGTATTTAATTTTTTGCAGATCAGGCCCATTGTTGAAAATAAAGAAGAGATACATGATAAACTTGAAGAAGTTGATAACAGCGAGGTGATCATCAGTTCCAACCTGGCAATGGGAAATGGAATATACAATAATGTCTTTGATGTTGTTTATGTGAAATCCGAGAAATTTGATCCGTCAAAAACCAGAGATATTGCGGCGGTCATCGAAAAACTGAATGATGGTTTTCTTCGCGAGAACAGAAATTATGTGTTGATCGGCCCTGGCAGATGGGGCTCCAGCGATCCATGGCTGGGAATACCCGTGAAATGGGCTCAGATATCCGCTGCCCGCCTAATTGTTGAGTCAGGGCTCGACAAATATCGTATCGATCCATCTCAGGGAACACATTTTTTTCACAACCTCACTTCTTTCCGGGTCGGGTATTTTACGATCAACCCATATATCAATGACGGTTATTATGATATTGATTTTCTGAATAATTGCCCGGCCACCTATCAGGATGAATATGTCAGGGCGGTCAGGTTCGAAAACCCTGTAGTTTTCAAAATTGATGGCAAACGACAGATAGGAGTGCTCTGCAAACCTTAGGGCAATCTGTTATTAAATGGTGGTGGTTATTAACTAAAGCTGATTATAAGAGTTTCCCGTCTTTATGGTAAAAAATCTTTTTTTTATCACTGATTTGTAATTATTTGTATTAAAAAAATATTTTTGCTTACTTTGTTTGCTTTCAGAAAATAATGTATAATTTTGCCGTAAATTTATGGTCTCACTCACTAATTATAAATCAAAAAAATTATTATCATGAACGTAGAAAAAATTATGAACGAACTCGAGAAAAAACATCCAGGAGAATTGGAATATTTGCAGGCAGTTCGTGAAGTATTGGAATCAATCGAGGAAGTTGTTAACGAAAATCCTCAGTTCGAAGCAGCAGGTATCATTGACAGACTTGTTGAACCTGACAGAATTTTAACTTTCAAAGTTCCCTGGGTTGACGATAAAGGTGAGGTTCATGTTAACCTCGGATATCGTGTACAGTTTAACGGTGCCATTGGACCTTACAAGGGTGGCTTACGTTTCCACCCGAGCGTTAACCTCAGTATTTTAAAGTTTTTAGGTTTTGAGCAGATATTCAAGAACAGTTTGACCACATTACCTATGGGCGGTGGTAAAGGCGGTTCTGATTTCAATGCCAAAGGCAGATCAAACAACGAAATCATGCGATTCTGCCAGTCGTTCATGCTCGAATTATGGAAGATGATAGGTCCCGAAACTGATGTGCCTGCTGGTGATATCGGTGTCGGTGGAAAAGAAATCGGATACTTGTTTGGCATGTACAAAAAACTTACCCACGAACATGTTGGCGTATTAACCGGAAAAGGCCTGAACTGGGGTGGCTCACTCGTTCGTCCCGAAGCTACCGGTTTCGGCGGAATTTATTTCCTGGACCAGATGCTCAA
>CAZMPB010000078.1:0-13731 GCA_964567775.1 uncultured Bacteroidales bacterium | reverse complement strand
TTATCTGCCTTGAAAAAATCATCGTAAATTTCGGGTACTGTTTTTTCGTACGGGCGCACGGTAAAGGTTTTTCCGTCATAATTGTAAAAATCGAAACGTTCAACATAACATTCCGGCCCGCAACCTTCCAGATAAACAGCGATCAGCTTATTTCCGTTTTTCAGGTTCCAGTAGCACATTTGAAGGTGGCCTTCCATAGCTCCGATGACTTTTAAAAACCCGTTTTTTATATCCACGACATCAAACGAATACAAAACATTTCTTAGACTGATATCCTGCATAGCATCTTCGCTGTTCTTATTGTCTTTTGATACCTCAACAATTTTTTTACGTTCTCCAGCCGTCAAACCCAGGACTGACGAATCAGGCAGCATCTGAAAATAATCCAGTATGTTCTGAGAATAACCTGAAACGGAAGACGCTAACAATACCAAGAAGAAAATAACTTTTAATTGTTTCATTTTATTTTTTTTAAACTTCTGACTCTGAACTCCCAACTCTCAACTCGCAACTCCCAACTCTGAACTCTGAATTCTGAACTCTGAACTCTCAACTCCCAACTCTCAACTCCCAACTCCCAACTCTCAACTCGCAACTCTGATTCTGAACTCTGAACTCTGAACTCTCAACTCCCAACTCTGAATTCTCAACTCCCAACTCCCAATTCTCAACTCGCAACTCCCAACTCTGAACTCTGAATTCTGAACTCTGAACTCTCAACTCCCAACTCGCAACTTTGAACTCTGAACTCCCAACTCTGAACTCTGAACTCTGAACTCTCAACTCTGAACTTTCAACTCCCAACTCCCAACTCTCAACTCGCAACTCTGAATTCTGAACTCTGAACTCTCAACTCCCAACTCCTGACTCCTGACTCCTGACTCCTGACTAATGACTCCTACCCTAACCTTATTCTTTCCTGCTCATTTCCCGTTTCAGATCTTTTTCTTTCAGCGATTCTCTTTTATCGTAAGAATGTTTGCCTCTGGCAAGGGCGATATTTAATTTTGCCAGCCCTTTCTCGTTGATATGAAGCATGACCGGTACAATAGTAAAGCCTTTTTCTTTTACTTTCCCCTGCCATTTTTTTATTTCACGCTTGTTAAGCAAAAGTTTACGTTCGCGTTTGGGCTGATGATTAAGATAGGTGCCATAAGTATATTCTGCAATATGCATGTTGATGACAAAAAGCTCATTTCCTTTAAAAACACAATAAGCATCGTTGATAGAGGCTTTTCCGTCACGCAGTGATTTTATTTCTGTACCGGTAAGAACTATACCGGCTGTCAGCTCTTCTACCAGAAAATATTCGAAAGATGCCCTGCGGTTCTTAATCTGTACTTTGCTTAACATGTTTCCAGCATTGATTATATTTATCAGAATGCGGGCGGGAGATTTTTAACTTTATAGATGTGTCGGTAGTAATAGTCGTACATTTCATCGTCAGTAACCTTTCGGGTGATATATAAACCCAGGCCGGCAGAGAACAATGTGCGCTTGACACCAACATAATAACTGTCCTTGTATGGCAAAATATTATAACGGAATGTGGGTTCCAGCGTCAGAGACATTTTTTTACTTACAGGAATGTATATGCTCAGACATCCTATCGCCTGCACATTTACCGCAGTTCCGGACTTTTCGTTGATAATTTCAGTATGGTCATCAAAAAACAGTGCCTGTTGTTTTCCTGCCGAAAAAGTCGGGGCAACACCAAGTCCAAAGTCTAATCTTGCTTTCCCCATATTGAACAGTTTGATTTTTAATAGTACAGGTATGTTGACCGAAAAGTACCTGTATGCTTTATGGTAATCGGTGAACCCGATGGCCGAATCACGGTAGTTCCAGAGGGTGTCCGATAATGTCTTTGTCCTGTATCCCTGACTTTGAACAGAAAAGCCAAATTCAAAAGAGACCCTTTTTCCGACAGGACGGTTGAGCGAAAATCCTACGGAATAACCGATCCGCGGCAAATCTATATTTTTCATGAAACCCGCATCCTGTCCTGCCGGGGTGCCCCCCGTGACCAGGTGCATGTTATAATCAGCGGAACCATATAAACTGATGCCCCAATATTTGGAAGTAGTGTCCGTGGTAGTTTGTGAAAAACTTCTGAATGATATCAGCCCTACTAATATTGTAAGGATAAAAAATTTCTTCATGATCTGTATTTAATAAAAAATGATTTCAAAAATACGGAAAATTTCATAGTAACAACCAAAAAATGTTAATAGTTGTTAAACAAATCTGTGTCGGGGTATGCTATAATTTAAATGGCTAAATTTGCGGTTAGAAATTTTTTCACTAAAACTATAATTGATATGAATGATCAGAATTACCTAAAAGGCGGAGAATTTGTCATTAAAACTGCTTCTGAAATATTTATCCCGGAAGAATTCAACGAAGAACAAAAAATGATTGCGGAAACCTGCGACGATTTTATTGATAAGGAAATTATTCCTATACTTGATGAGATCGACACCAAAAAACCCGGCCTGATGAGGGAACTTATCAATAAAATTGGTGAACTTGGGCTGTTGGGTATCTCTATTCCTGAAGAATACATGGGTTTCGGGCAGTCATTTATTACTTCTATGCTCACCAGCGACAGGCTGGGCGCAGGATTCTCTTTTGCCGTGGCCTATTCGGCGCACACAGGCATAGGATCTTTGCCCATTTTATATTATGGCAACGAAGAACAAAAACAAAAATACCTTCCGAAGCTGGCAAGCGGTGAGTTGGCCGGAGCTTATTGCCTGACAGAGCCCAATGCCGGTTCAGATGCGAATTCAGGGAAAACCCGTGCTGTCCTTTCAGCAGACGGAACCCATTATAAACTGAATGGCCAGAAGATGTGGATCACCAATGGAGGCTTTGCCGATGTGATGACTGTATTTGCCAAGATCGACGATGATCGCATACTCAGCGCATTCATCGTTGAACGGACTTTTCCGGGGATTTCCTTTGGCGCCGAAGAAAATAAGATGGGCATCAAGGGTTCTTCAACGGTTCAGATATTTTATAATGATTGCGAGGTACCTGTCGGGAACCTGCTGGGAAAAAGGGGTGAAGGGTTCCGTATTGCGCTTAATATCCTTCACATAGGCCGTATCAAGCTGGGCGCCAATGTTCTCGGTGCATGCAGGTATACCATTAACAAGTCGGTAGGCTATGCTAACGAAAGGAAACAATTTGGTTCGAAAATATCCGCTTTTGGTGCCATTCAGCATAAACTGGCAGAACAGGTGATACGCTTGTTTGCGGTTGAATCGGCGGTGTACCGTACCAGCAAATATGTGGACGACACTATAGATATACATGTTGAGCAAGGTATGGCTAAGTCGCAGGCCTACCTCGAAGCCATCGGCGAATATGCAATGGAAGCTGCCATACTGAAAGTGTTTGCCTCCGAATCGCAGGACTATATTGTGGATGAGGCTGTTCAGATACACGGCGGCATGGGCTTTTCATCCGAAATGCCTGTGGACAGGTGCTACCGTGACTCACGCATCAACCGTATTTTTGAAGGCACCAACGAGATCAACCGCTTGGTGTGCGCGGACATGCTGCTGAAACAAGCCAAAAAAGCCGACTCCACTATATTTGCCGAATCAAAGAAAATTTATGATGGCCCTGGGGCCCTTGTGAACGAAGTATTATCGGTTGCTTTATATTTTGATTACTATTTGAAAGCCGTTGAAAACTTCAAAAAGGCCTTACTGCTTATTATGGGCAGGGCTTATGAAACTCTTGGTAAAAAATATTCCCAGGAGCAAGAGGTTATGATGAATTTTTCGGATATGCTGATTCAGATCTATGCTGCGGAATCGGTGGTGCTGCGCGTAAAAAAACTGGAGCAGATCAGGGGTGAAGAACAAACAAAAATATACAAAGACATCCTTGACGCTTTTGTTTATGAAGCTGCTGCCCGTATCCGAAAATCAGCCATGGATGCCGTATGCGCTTTTGCTGAGGGAGATGAATTTGAAAAACTAAAAAATGCGGTTGAACTATTAACATCCCTCAAACCGATAAATATTAAGAATTCCCGCAGGCGCATCGCGGCAAAGCTGATCGAAGACAATTCGTTAATTTTTTAATTTTAAGTGTCTAAAGCACTTTGATTAAATGTTGTGCGAAGTTGGCACTTCGAACTTTTTTAATCTGTAGTTTTTAATAACATTATCCCTGTTAGCTAATCCGCCGAGTAAGACTGGCGCAACCATCCACGATTGGTAAATCATTATTTTTTTTCTCCATCAACTATATGGGTAATTCCTCCGCCAAGCCCTCCCCATCTTAGATAAAGGTGTATTTTTTCATGCCCATAAAATTCCCCGCCACAATAGTAAGTGGGAAAATCAGACAATTCGTTTTCCCTGTCAATTGCTAAATATATTGAATTATCAATGGAATATTCAATTAAAATTTCATCATCATTATTTCCATATTTTATTTGCCCAAAATAGGTTAATGAGTCATGGTAATAATAACCAATACTATCTGTATTAAATTCGGTTCTTTCTACCTTAAATTCCCAATCGCCAATAAATTTGTTTCGATAATCTAATGGTTCCTTCTTGCAACTAATAATTATGAGTAGTCCCAATAGCACCCAGTATGTTTTTCTATATATTTTCATAATGTTTGCATCACCTGTTGTGCGAAGTTTGCAACTTCGCACTTTTAATTTGTAGTTTTCAACTGCATGATGTTCAAAATTACATTTTTTTATTTACTGTTAGTTACAAATGCACTTTTATTTAGTGCGATTTATAAACTTCGTACAACGATACACAAGGCGCTTCTTACTATATTTTACTACAGAAACAATAAACTACGCATGTCCTTGTTTATTTATGGTGAAAAAACAAGTATCTTTGTACTTTTATTTTTTTCTAAAAATTGCTTTCAATGAGTTTGGAACAATATAGTCCGACCGGTTTCCGGATGCTACCCCCCGTGGTAAAAAATCTTTTGATCATCAATGGCATTTTCTTTCTTGCTACTATAGGGCTTGGAAGGGCATTCGGGATCGATCTCTACGATACACTCGGGTTACATTATTTCGCTGCTGATAAATTTTCCCCATATCAGTTAATAACTTACATGTTCATGCATGGAAACTTTATGCACCTGTTCTTCAATATGTTCGCTTTGTGGATGTTTGGTTACGTGCTGGAAAATTTCTGGGGCCCGAAGCGCTTTCTGCTGTTTTATATTGTTTGCGGGTTGGGGGCTGCATTGACACATTATTTGATTGTGTATTTTCAGTTCCGTCCTGTAATAGAGGCTTTGGACACCTACCTGACAGATCCCGGACATGTGCAGTTGAACAATCTTTTAAATTCTGGTTTTGTGGATGGTTCCTATGAGCCATTGAGGATTTTTATTAAAAATTACAATTTGCTCATCAACACGGATGCATCCAAAGCAATCACCTATTCCGCTGAGTTTGTTTTACAATACAAAACCGACGTGCTGAATGCCCCCCTTGTTGTTGGTGCATCGGGCGCTGTATTTGGAATTTTACTGGCCTTTGGTATGATGTTCCCCAATACAAGGTTATATGTATATTTCGCTATTCCTATCAAAGCAAAATGGTTTGTGCTGATTTACGGTTTGTTGGAGTTGTTTTCGGGTATTTCAAATATTCAGGGTGACAATGTGGCACATTTTGCTCATTTGGGTGGAATGTTGTTCGGACTGATCATGATATTGTTCTGGAAATGGCAGTATAAAAAACGACAGTTCCATGGCTGACAACAATTACAATAATTATTTCAGAAATTTTTCCGGACAGAACTTCAACCAACACCGGCCCTCGCCTCTGGACGGGCTGAAACGGTTTTTTACCGGCAGAACCATGCTGTCGCGACTGGTGATCATCAATATCGCGGTTTTTATTATTGTTAGTATCGCCCGCCTTTTCTTCAAACTATATCTTGTTAATCCTTTTCAGTTTGGTGACGGGGGTATCACAGTTTTAGGATACTGGTTAGCTGTCCCGGCTGACCTGCATATGCTGCTGCAAAGGCCCTGGACCATCCTCACATACATGTTTCTGCATGAAAACCTCTGGCATATATTTTCAAATATGATCATATTGTATGTAGGCGGCATCATCTTTACGGAATACCTTGGCAGCAGGAAGTTGCTGATGGTTTATATTTTTGGCGGAATAACGGGTGCAGCTTTTTATATAGCTTCATTTAATATCTTCCCTGTGTTCTCTGAACACTTATCGCTATCGGTTGCCATGGGGGCTTCGGCTTCTGTAATGGCGATAATTGTAGCTATTGCCGCCTATGTTCCTGATTACTCGATTCGGTTATTTCTGATAGGGCCTGTAAAATTCAAATGGATAGCGGTTTTCTTTGTGCTCTACGACCTTTTAACTATCGAAAAAGGTAACCCCGGCGGACACATTGCACATCTCGGAGGCGCCTTTTTTGGTTTTTTCTACATCCTCGCTCTCAAGAAAGGGTTGGTTATTAAGCAACTTACCAATCCTTTCAGGAAATTGTTTCAGCGTAAGCCTAAAGTAAAAGCCACGTATTCAAAAAAGCCGAAATCTGATGATGAATACCGGTATGACCGGAAAGTCCATCAGCAGCGTATTGATGCAATTCTTGATAAAATAAAAAAGTCGGGCTATGAGAGCCTGAGCAAAGAGGATAAGGAATATTTGTTCAAAGAAAGCAAAAACAAGTAATACATGGCAAAAAAAGCAAAAAAGAAACTGAACTTCTTTTTGAAGATACTGCTTGTTGTTAATGTTCTGGTGGTTTTATTATTATTGTTTTCATTCAGCTCTTCATTTATAAACCCCCGCAATTTCTGGCTTCCTGCGTTCGCCGGGATACTTTATCCGTATATTTTAATAGTAAATATAATTTTTATTGTTTTTTGGATTTTTTTCCGGCTTAAGTTTTCCCTTATTTCGCTTGTGCCTGTTTTACTGGGATACAGTTATGTCGCTTCATTTGTACAGTTCAATTCAGAAAAAATAAATAAGAAAACGGATAAACAGGTCAAGGTAATGTCTTATAATGTACACAACTTCGATCTGTACAACTACGGGAAAAACTGGGAGATTAATTACGAAAAACGCAATAAAATATTTTCTTTTTTGCAGAAAGAATCTCCCGATATCATTTGTTTCCAGGAGTTTGTTAATAATCTGAGCGGAGAATTCAAAACCAGGGACACTCTGGTAACATTTTTGAATGCGAAAAATGTGCATACTGAATATTCTGTTGTTTCCCGGAATCTCTATGAGTTCGGGCTGGCCACATTTACTTCCTTTCCGATAGCAGACAAGGGCTTGATCAAATTTCCGAATTCCAGAAATAATTTTTGTATTTATACGGATGTGCTGATCGATGAAGATACCGTTCGTATTTACAACGCACATCTGCAGTCGCTTCATCTTGGCAGCAGCGATATTGAATTTGCAGATAATATTGCTTCCGGAAATACGAATACAGACGAAAAAGAGTTGAAAAACAAATCCATGCGGATACTGCGTTATTTGAAAAGAGCGTTTGTAAAGCGATCGGTGCAGGCCGAGCTATTAGCTGCCCATATCAAAAAATGTCCATATCCGGTAATACTTTGCACCGATCTGAATGATACTCCTTTTTCGTATGCCTATCATCAGATAGCGGCGCTGCTTGACGATGCGTTCAAGGAGGCTGGCTTCGGGCTGGGTACAACCTATTATAAAATTTATCCATCTTTCCGCATAGATTATATTTTCTTATCCAATGACTTTAAAGCATATAATTTTAAAAATGTGAAAACGGATAATTCCGATCATTATCCGGTAACCTGTCTGATCGAAAAGAAAAAAAAGTAAGCCGGTGAAATTTGAACTGACATCGGAATACCGGCCTACCGGCGACCAGCCTGAGGCCATTAAACAGCTTAAAGAGGGTGTTGAACGCGGCGATGATGCCCAGATATTGCTTGGCGTAACAGGTTCAGGTAAAACGTTCACGATTGCAAATCTGATACAACAGGTTCAGAGGCCCACCCTGGTGCTGAGCCATAATAAAACCCTTGCAGCTCAACTGTATGGTGAGTTCAGACAGTTCTTTCCAAAGAATGCCGTCGAATACTTTATTTCTTATTACGATTATTACCAGCCCGAAGCATACCTTCCCGTTACTAACACCTATATAGAAAAGGATTTATCCATCAACGATGAAATTGAGAAGCTTAGGCTGAGCGCGACATCTTCACTTTTGTCCGGCAGGAGGGATGTGATCGTGGTTTCTTCTGTTTCGTGCATCTACGGTATTGGCAACCCCGAAGATTTTGCAAACAGCATCATCAGGATAAAAACCGGAGATACTGTTTCTGTAAAGAAATTTTTGCAGGCGCTGGTGAATATTTTGTATTCAAGAAACGATGCTGTTTTTGAGCGGGGCAAGTTCAGGGTTCGCGGCGATACCATTGATATTTCTCCCGCCTATGCAGATTTTTGTATCCGTGTATGTTTTTTTGGCGATGAAGTGGAAAGCATCGAAACGTTCGAGCCGGTGAACGGCAGGTTTCTGGAAAAACTTGATGCGATCTCCATTTTTCCTGCCAACCTTTTCATTACTTCTCAGGACAAGATGAAGAGGGCCATTGTTGATATTCAACATGACCTGATCGCGCATACCGCATATTTTAAAGATATGGGTAAGATGCTCGAAGCTAAACGTATAGAGGACAGGGTGTCGTATGATATGGAGATGATGCGTGAACTCGGCTATTGTTCGGGCATTGAAAATTATTCACGCTATTTCGACGGGCGCAAACCGGGAGGAAGGCCTTTCTGCCTGCTCGATTGTTTCCCTGATGATTTCCTGATGGTGGTCGACGAAAGCCATGTCACCGTTCCTCAGTTACGCGCCATGTATGGCGGCGATCGTTCGCGCAAGCAGACGCTGGTAGAATATGGCTTCCGTCTGCCTTCGGCCATGGACAACCGACCGCTGAAATTTGACGAGTTTGAAGGTATGCTCAATCAGGTTATTTTTGTCAGTGCCACGCCGGCCGAATACGAACTGCAGAAATGCGAAGGAGTGGTCGTCGAGCAGGTGCTCAGGCCTACGGGCTTGCTGGAACCTGTGATCGAAGTGAAACCAAGCCTGAACCAGATTGATGACCTGTTAAACGAAATTGATCTGAGAGTGAAAGTAAAAGAGCGTGTTCTGGTTACCACCCTCACAAAAAAAATGGCCGAAGAACTTACCAAATACCTGCAGAAACTTGACATCCGGTGTAAGTACATCCATTCCGAAGTGATCACCCTTGATCGGGTTCAGATATTGCGGGAGTTGCGTACCGGCGAGATAGATGTGCTGATAGGAGTGAACCTGCTCCGCGAAGGCCTTGATCTGCCCGAAGTGTCCCTGGTGGCAATACTTGATGCCGACAAAGAAGGTTTTTTGCGTTCCGAACGATCTCTGACACAAACCGCTGGTCGTGCGGCACGAAACATCAATAGCAAGGTAATCATGTACGCTGATAAAATTACGGACTCAATGCGGCGAACCATTGATGAAACCGACCGTCGCCGCGAAAAACAATTGAAATACAATGCTGAACACCATATTACTCCCACACAAATATTCAAAACCACCGAATCTATTCTCGGGCAGACACAGATGGCAGACAGCAAGGGCAAAGAGGCAAAAGCATACATCGAAAAATCTCAGGCAGGCATAGCTGCCGATCCGGTTGTTCAGTATATGCAAAAAGAACAGTTGCAAAAGTTGATTTCACGGGTCAAATCAGATATGGAAAAAGCGGTAAAATCCCTCGATTTTATGGAAGCAGCGCGCCTGCGCGATGAAATGTTCGAGCTGGAAAAACTGATGAAGGAAAAATAATTGTTCGATTTTCATGGTTTGAGCAATAAGTGGGATATGTTTTAGTTATTAAAATATATTGAAAAACCACTAACCCTTAAAATTTATACTTATGAGAAAAATGTTGTTTTTTAGCATGGCAGCTTTGATGCTGCTTACGTTTGGATGTGTTCCAAAGTTTGGGAAAAACAAACCGGAAAAAAAGGTGCTTTCCAAAAACATCGAATATGATGTTACAATTAACAATTTCGAGATAATTTCCCAGTCTTCCCCTGAGGAGTCGAGCCGGTTCTGGTCCGACGAGAACATCGAAGCTTCATCACGCTGCGCCTTCCTTGATCTGCTTTTTAAAAATGCCTTCAGCGGAAAATTAACCCTCACGGATATGAACAATAAAAGTGTTGATACCAATAAGCTTAAAGACCTTTTATCTTTTTCCGACTCACTTACCATGACACGCCTGACTCCGCCATACAATAGCTACGATACCGTGGTGAAAAGAACTATCCAGGCATCATCGGTTACAGGCTTGCGTTTCCGCGAAAACTGGTCCTATGATTCGAAAACGATGGCATTTTCTAAAAAAGTGATTGCCATGGCGCCCCTGTCTTCAAAAGTGGGGTATGATGATGATGGAAACCTGACATTTTCAGAAAGAAAAGCATTGTTTTGGATCGTTTTTCCCGAAAAGACAAAACCCGACGTCGTGCTCACAAAACGCATTTTATCAAGTGTTATATATCACCATACTTTTTTTTCAGAAGATATTAATGTGGATTCGCTCGCCATGGATGCATATATTAAAAAAATTATGGATAAAGTCTATTCAGACAGTATTAACGCATATTATTTTTCTGACGCACATGATATGTGGAATGTTCCGGTGAGTGGAAAAGAACTAAAAGATAGATTGTGTGCGATCGATACGATAACATATAAAACCCCGCAACATAAGCATGGAAGCTATGATACTATCATAAAGCATGATATTCCTATATCCATGATTCGTTTTCTTGAAGAATGGACTTTCGATCCGGCAACCATGGCAATCGATAAAAAGGTTGTTGGCATATGCCCGGTGGAAATATGTTATGATAATGCCGGCGAAGTAAAAGGATATCGGCCACTGTTTTGGGTATATTTCAGTGATGTCTGGATGCCTTTTGGAGGGAAACTGGAATTGAAGAAAGCTGAGAAATAGTAGCTGAATAATGGTAAATCAAAGTGTCGGGGGGCTGTAATTTGAAATTTCAAATTACAGCCCCCTCCTTATTATGAGTCAGGCGGGCTTGCAAAGCGACAAAAAGCGGAGTTTACTGGGGTAAATGCCTCGTAATTAGTTTATTGAAGTAAGCATAACCCTGCCCGACTGGGACAGGCGGGGAAGAAAATGGAGTTTTCGTTCAGACACTACTTAATTGGGGTGAATATTTACTATTCCGGAAACGAATATTTGAACGGGGATCGCTGATAAAAGAGAAAGCCAAAAAACTTGAAGATCTTAGATTCGAGCGCTAATGGATTAAAGTTTAGTGATTATATTTTGATTTTCCCAATATTTGGGTGTGAATTTCGTTCAGGGGGGCATCATAATTCAGAATATTTATTTTATTTTGCATTTTCGTTTATTTCTTACTATATTTGTATTTAAAATTTAAAACTTAAAAATCTTTTAACACTTTCATTATCGATTGTAGGTTGTTAAATTAAAATATAGCATCACTCAAAAGCATTATTATTAATGATTTAAAAAATACAACGATGAAAAAAACAACATTTAAGTTATTGTTCCTCATAATAATTTTTTGTTTTAATAACAAAATAATTGCCCAGGAACAAACCGACACAATTGCCGCTACTTTGGAAGAAACATTAAGTTGGATAAAAAGCAAAGTTGATGGTAAAAAATATAATATCAGTTATGAATATGTCTCTTGCACTGATAATAAATCTAGAATTGTAAGCACGACAATGATTAAAACTTTAATTAATTTTTCATACGACACTAAAAACCTTTCTTTTACAGTTACTTCGAAATACACTACAATTTGGTCAACCAGTGATTCTATCATACAGCCAAATTCATTTACCTTGTATTTGTCAGATATTAATGCAATGAGCCTTGTATGTTTCAAAGATACGGTTTACAGAGAAAAGAGGGAATATGAAAATACCGACCAGAAAGGTAATGAAAAGCAAATATGCGATATAACCAGCACTATGTACAGGTATTGCAGTATGTATTTCAGAGCTAATAACCAAAAATTCGAAATGATTATTCCTGATGAATTTATTTATGACCGTCTGCTAAAAGCGTTTAACCACGCTGTTGACTTGGTTAAAAAGACGGAAAAATTTTAAATTAATACTTGATACAGGCCTCTGTGATAAAGTCGCCTATCCGGGGTGAAAAGGAAAGTATGAGTTTAAAATAGCGATGAGAGTAAAATCATCTATTTTCCTGCAATTATATTAAGAGGCTGTCTCAAAAGTCAAAATTTGTGAGTATTTGACCTTAGTGAACCTTTGTGTGTACTTTGTGATCCCTGCCTGAATGACTTCTGTCAGACAGGCTTTGTGGTTCAATTATTTATATTTACCACAAAGTAGCTAATTACAAAATGTTGGCACGAAGGCGCACAAAGGACTTTTGAGATAGCCTCTTTATTTTTGTACATGGAAAAAGCGTTAGCTTTCCTGTCTGGCTGAAGTTTTGCCGTTGTCTGTTTTGAGTTCTTTTTTGTATGTTTTGGAGTGTATTAATTCACAGAATTAAAGTGTTCGCCTAAATAATCTATACACTCATACACTGCATCAAATTCCTTTTGAGTCTTTGTGCGAAAAGCAAATTCGTCTCTGTTGACATCTAATTTCTTTGTAAGGTCTTTTGCCTGTTTTATCAGCGTTGCTGAGTCTGCAATTGTTTCCTTGTCCTCAACATCTATTTCATCACCTATTCTTTCAAGTTTATTAATAACTTCAAAAAAATCATTTAACTCAGGTTTGGTTTTGAAGTTTTTAAGCTTCTCTAAACTGTCGAAAAATTCTTTGTCAAGTGCCATAGTAGTATTTTTTATATGTTACTAAATCCCATTACAGTAATTTGTGTAAAAAAAACGCTGATTTTTAATCAGGGCTTATCACACCTCAAAATACCACAAATTGCTGTTTATCAAAAGTTTATTTATTATACGGTATTTTGAAACTGCTTTTCACCACAAATGTAGGAGTTATATTTTAAAAAAACAAATAAAATATGAGAAATTATTGATAAATAATATTTTTTTCAAGATAAAATAAAATTGCTGTTTTTTCGTTATCCACTCCTCTGTTGAAATTAGAACAAGTTCATTTCTATGTGTTTTAGGTTGTTATCATTACAAGATTTTTTTTACTCAACACCCGGCCAAATAAATTTGCTTTAATCTTTGTTTTTTAGGAAAATAAATCGGTTATTTGCAGATTAGAAAATGCCAAAACCATAAGAAAAATTAATATACTATGAAAGATACACCTATTAATTATGATGTTGTTAAGCGTCAGATTGCTGCGAGCAATATCCCTAACGTTGGCAAGGCCACTATACGCGAAGTAAAAAGATTGATCAACGAAATTGAAAAGGAGACCGGTCAGAAGTTTGTCAGGATGGAGATGGGTGTTCCCGGTTTGCCTGCTACACAAATAGGCATTGATGCCGAAATACAGGCATTGAAAAATGGCTGTGCCGCGATTTATCCCGAAATTGACGGTATGCCTGAACTTAAAAGAGAAATGGCGCGATTTGTTAAGTTATTCCTCGATACAGAGGTAACTCCTGAAAACTGTATTCCTACGGTGGGTTCGATGCAGGGAGGGTACGCGGCAT
>CAZMPB010000077.1:0-13979 GCA_964567775.1 uncultured Bacteroidales bacterium | reverse complement strand
AGTATGCACGGTGGTGTGAGAGGGCGGGGGAGCAATCCCCCTACCTACTCGATTACATTAAAATATTAATGGCAAACGGAAGTTTAATTTAAAAAAAAAAATTTTGATGAAAAATATTTCAGGCCTTGCTTTAGCACTCTGCATGTCCGTGTTGATTATGGTTTCGTGTAATACCATACAACAGAACGGCGCTACAAACTGCCAGTTAAAAACAATGAAGGATACGATCAGCTATATTATCGGATCGGATGTGGCCGGGAACCTGCGGAAAAACAACTTTGAAATTAATCCCGATATTTTTAATTATGCGTTTAATAAAAATATTAAGGAAGACGATACGCTATTTTCTAAGGAGCTTAGCCAGGAAATAATCAAAAAGTACCAGAAAGAACTGATGGTAAAACAACAAGCTATTGACCTTTCAGAATCGAAAAAAAATAAATTGAAAGGTGAGGCTTTTCTGCGGGAAAATAAAAAAAAGGATGGCGTTGTGGAACTGCCGAGCGGCCTTCAATATAAAGTAATTAGTCCCGGTACCGGCGCTAAACCTGGCCCCGATGATGAGGTGACCGTTAATTATGAGGGGAAACTCATCGACGGAAAGATCTTTGATTCATCATATGAAAGAAACGAACCGGTGACATTTCCGCTGAACGGCGTTATCAAAGGATGGACAGAAGGTTTGCAACTGATGAGCACCGGATCCGTTTATGAATTATATATACCACCCAGCCTCGGCTATGGCGATAAAACTACCGGGCCGATACCGGGCGGCTCCACACTAATTTTCAAAGTTGAACTGATATCTATAAACCCCACAAAAAATTAAAATATGAAAAAAAACACAGTGAAAGTTTTGTTGCTCGCAACAAGCGTAATTATTGGCTCATGGCTTTTTACGGGCTGTGAAAATGCACAAAAAAAATCAGAAATGGAATTAAAAGAGTTTATTAAAAATCTGGAGGCAAAGTACATACCTCTGTATAAGGATGTCTGTTTGGCTTCATGGAATGCTGAAACAACGGGCGATGAAAAAGAATATGAAAAATCAGCAGCGCTCGAATTTAAAATGTCACAAATTTTTTCAGATAAAAACGATTTTGAAAAAGTAAAAAAATTCAAAGAATCAGGGAATATAAAAGATGAAATGCTGAAACGCGAGCTGGACATCATTTATAATGCCTATATGGGTGAACAGATCGACACGGCGAAAACTAAAGCTATGATTGACCTTCAATCCAAAATTTCGCAGGCATTTAATAAATTTCGTCCCGTTGTCGGTAAAGACACACTGACAGACAACCAGATTGAAGCCACGCTTCGCACCAGCACTGACAATAAGCTACTGGAAGAATCTTGGAACGCAAGCAAAAAATCAGGCGCACTGATTTCTGCTCAGGTAATTGAACTGGTAAAAATGAGAAATGATGCTGCCAAAGAACTTGGCTTCAAAAATTATCATGAAATGAGCCTTAAACTGAGCGAGGAGGACCCGGCTGAGATTGAAAAACTTTTTGACGAACTGGACAGCCTTACCCGCAACGCCTTTGCACAACTTAAGAACGAGATGGACGAGTATTTTGCCCAGAGATATAAGGTTAAAAAAGAAGAACTGATGCCCTGGCATTACCAGAACCGCTTTTTCCAGGAAGCCCCGCAGATCTATCCTGTGGATCTGGATGTCTATTATAAAGATAAGGATATCGTTGAAGTTACGAAATCGTATTTTAAAGGTGTCGGACTGGATATTGAAGATATGCTTAAAAAAAGCGATATGTATGAACGCAAAGGCAAAAATCAGCATGCGTTCTGTATGGATGTTGATAAAGAGGGCGACGTACGTGTTTTGTGCAACACCCAAAATAATTCGTATTGGATGAATACTTTGCTTCATGAATTCGGACATGCAGTTTATTCGAAATACACCGACCGCGAACTGCCCTTTTTCCTGCGCGATGCCGCTAATACGTTTACGACAGAAGCCGTTGCCATGTTTTTCGGGAGGCTGTCGTCAAATCCGCAGTGGATGGTCGAAAACCTTGGCATTACCCCCGAAGAAGCAAAGAAAATTGCAGAGGACTGCCATAAAACCTTACGCCTTGAACAACTGACTTTCAGCCGCTGGGCTCAGGTGATGTATCGTTTTGAAAAAGGCATGTACGAAAATCCGGATCAGGACCTGAACAAACTCTGGTGGGACCTGGTGGAAAAATACCAGATGCTGAAACGCCCCGAAGGCAGAAATGAACCGGACTGGGCATCGAAGATCCATATTGCCTTGTATCCTTGTTATTATCATAATTACCTGATGGGCGAATTACTGGCTTCGCAGTTCAGTTATTATATTGCAAAAAATTATTATAAGACCGAAGACCTCAAAAACCTGAGTTTTGGCAACAACCCGGAAGTAGGCAAATATATGATCGAAAAAGTTTTTAAACCCGGAATGAAATATGAATGGAACGTGATGATTGAAAAGGCTACCGGCGAAAAACTGACAGCAAAATATTATGCAAAACAATTTGTAAACTAAAAATGAACTAAGGATACAAAATGGCGGCATAACGATTTTGCCGCCATTTTTTTTTGAAATTAAGATGTTGTTTAATAATCTACTGAAGTTTCGCATAAAAAATAAAATTGATAAATACCAATCATTTGTGGATTGCAAAGAGATTAACACTATAGGAAACAACTTTTTTACATATAGTCAAAAAGAACAAAACTACGGTCAGTCAGAGCAGATTCTCCTTTGTGCGCCTTAGTGCAAACACTTTGTGCGCCTTAGTGGTAAAAAAAACTTAACCACGAAGTCGCACGAAGGAAATTCACAAAGGGACATGAAGGAAGAAATAAATTAAACATCAAAAAATCGGTTCGCATCAACCCTCATTGCCACGCTGTCTTCGGCTCTGCGTGACATAAAAATCATGCGAAACTTAAGTAATTTAAAAACACCTGTACGCTATAAACCCGGCTTGTTTGGCTTCGTAAAACAGGAAGGCGGGGTAAAATGAACAACAGGCGGCTATCAACCTTTCGCCTTGAAAAATATATTTATGAATTGATATATTGAAAAAGAAAATTAGTAATTTTACAAGAGAAATAAATCAGAAAAAAATGGAAATTACAGGCAAAATAATTGAGATTTTCCCGGAACAAACCGGCACATCTGCAAAAGGCGAATGGAAAAAACAAGAGTTTTTATTACAAACTCAGGCACAATATCCCAAAAAGGTATTTATGGCAAACTGGAATGATAAGATCGATCTGAGAAAAGATTATAAAGACCTTCTTGTAAAAATATCTTTTGACCTTGAAAGCCGCGAATACAATGGCCGGTGGTACACCGATGTCAAACCCTGGAAAATAGAAATTGCAGGACAAAGCAACAGCTCGCCGATGGAAGAAAAAAGCGCTGCACCTGAAAGTACTGATGCACCCTGGGACAACGACTCCAATAATGATCTGCCTTTTTAATTAAAAATGGAAGGCATGACCCAACTCCCCGGACATAATCAATGCCGTGAACATAACCGCGTAAATTGACAAGAACACGGCCTGAACAATCCCGACAATTCCGAGGATAAATGCCACCAAGGTTTTTGCAAAAGAACCACCGTGGTATTTTTGTTTATTTGCCTTAAAAAGGTACATGCCGCTTTTCCCTTTATTTAATCCGATGATCGAAAGGATTAGCGCGGGAGCGCAACAAGCTATTCCCAAAAAGGGAATAAAGAAAAGTAGACTAAGTGCATTTCCCCAGATGCTGTATGTCAAAGCTATTGATGCTTCCGGTAGAAATTCTTTTTCGGGTATCTTGTTTTGTGTAATTTCTTCCATCTTATTTATTATTATATAAGCAAGAGGCTGTTTCAAGTACAAAAATATTTTTTGTTATGAAACAGCCTCTTATTAAGCAATTATTGTTCTATATCAATTTTAAAACAGTCTTAGAGATACTGAATCCACATAATCGTAAAAACAATAGCAATAATGGTAAAAAGAGCATTGACAATAAGTCCGATGAGTCCAAGTATTTTACCTGTTTTTGCAAGGCTTAATGAACCCTGTTTGTATTTGCCGGGTGACTCGTTAAAAAGAGCTATAGCTTTTTTGCCTTTAGACATTGCTAATATCCCGAAGATGAGACAAGCAATACAAAGAATTATTCCGGCTACCGGTGCCCAAAAATACCAGCACAAGACCAATGAAATAATACCAAAAACCAGGGAAATAATTGACCCGGGAATTGGAGGTAATCCAGCAGCCTGTGGTTGAGGAGAAGGTGTTGATGGGGTTTCTGTGTTAACGTTTTGTTCTTCCATAAATTTAATTTTTAAATTAATAATATGCACAAAGAAAAGGGATTTTAGCGCTAAAAGCAAATTTATTGTAAAAAAGTTTTCAAATTATTTCTTGCATAACGTAACAAAAGTGGTTTCAGATTCGTATTAATACCATGTCTGGAATTTGTGATACGTTCAGATTAAATTGTAAGCCCAATTTCTAAAATAAAGTCCAATTAAAAACAGTTCCATATCCCTGGGCTGTTTTTTTTGTTTTAGAGCTTTATACCCAAGCGCCAATAAGATGAGTGAAATAAAATCTTTTGTCAGGCATCGGTATTAATGTCTAAATTTGCAGGGTCAAAAATTAAATTTATGCGTATAAATAACGTGTTTCAGTTTTTTGTTCCAAAAGAGAAAAAATTTTTCCCACTGTTCGAAGGTGTCGCGGAAAATCTTGAAAAAGGAGCCATATTGCTCAATAAATTGTTTTTATCGCTTGATAATGAAGAGGAAAAGCTGTTATTAGTTGCGCAAATAAAACAATGCGAGAGCGCCGGTGATGATTTTACCCATCAGATATTTGATGAACTGAATAAAACATTCATCACGCCTTTCGACCGGGAAGACATACAAACATTGACATCTTCGCTGGATGATGTGCTGGATTATATTAACTCCTGTGCGAAAAGGATGGAGTTGTATAAAATAAATGCTGTGCCAAAGAACGCTCTTGAAATTTCGGAATTTCTTGTTCAGGCCAGCTACGAAATAAGGATTGCTATTGGCGAATTGTCCAATCTGAAACATCCTGAAGTGATAAAGAAAACATGCATCCGTTTAAATGAAATAGAAAATAAGGTTGACGACCTTTATTATATGTCAATTTCTTACTTTTTTGAAAATGAAAAAGATGCTATTGATCTGATCAAAAAGCAGGCAATAATAAAAGCCCTTGAAACTGCCGCAGATAAGGCTGAAGACGTGGCTGACGTGCTGAAATCAATCATTGTGAAAGTCGCCTGATTTTTTAAAAAAGACCATTGGTAAGGCGGTAATTCAACGTACCGGGATGTTATCTTTCTGATAATGCAATATGGAATGAATATTACATGGTAGCCCCATGTTTTTTGCATGTATCCCCAATAAATGTGGCCATCAACCTGATGATTATTTTTTTTGATATTTTATTTTTTCAACCATTATATTCATAATTTTGCCGGATTAATAATTAAGATTATGGGTGGTATAAATAAAGTCTTTCAATTTTTTGTTCCTAAGGAAAAAAAATTCTTTCCGTTATTCGAGAATGTCGCAGAGAACCTTGAAAAAGGAGCCGTATTACTTAACAAACTTCTTTTATTAGTGGGAAATGAAGAGGAAAAGCTGTCGCTGATTGCCCAGATAAAGCAATGTGAAAGCGCAGGCGATGATTTTACCCATCAAATATTTGACGAGCTGAATAAGACGTTCATTACCCCTTTTGACAGGGAAGACATACAGGAATTGACATCCTCTTTGGATGATGTGCTGGATTATATTAATTCCAGTGCAAAAAAGTTGGAGTTGTATAAAGTAAATTCTTTACCAAAGAATACGCTCGAAATTTCAGAACTGCTGGTTCAGGCGAGCCGCGAACTAAAAATTGCGATCGGTGAATTATCCAACCTGAAACATCCCGAGGTGATCAAGAAAACCTGCATTCGTCTGAACGAAATAGAAAATCAGGTGGACGACCTGTATTATATGGCGATCTCCTACCTATTTGAAAATGAAAAAGACCCTATTGCGCTGATCAAACAGGATGCCATACTCAGCACACTGGAAAAAGCTACAGATAAGGCCGAGGATGTGGCCGATGTACTAAAGGCAATCATTGTAAAAGTAGCTTAACCATCGCTGGGTTTATGATGACTATTGTTGTTATTACGATCATTGTTGCTGTATTATACGACTTTCTCAATGGGATGAATGATGCCGGTAATTCCATTGCGACTATTGTTGGAACAAATGTACTGCCGCCTAAAATTGCGGTCTTATGGGCTGCCTTTTTTAATTTCGTGGCATTCGGAATTTTTTATGGTTCGCCGGTGGCTAAAAAAATTGGAACCGGAATCATAATGCCCGGCACCATAGAATCAGACACTGTTTTTATTCTTAGTGCCTTGCTTGGAGCCGGAATATGGGTTTTGATATGTGCCAGAAGCGGCATTCCCAACAGCGTTTCACATGCGCTTATCGGCGGGCTTATCGGACCTGCCCTAATTAAATTCGGGCCGGCGGGTGTTAATGTTGAAAATGTGCTTATCATAGTTGTTTTTATTGCATTGGCTCCTTTGTTAGGATTTGTTATCGGATATTTTTTCATGAATCTTACCCTGCTGATATGGGGGAAAAAGCCCCCGCTAAGGACTGACAGGTATTTCAGGGTGCTTCAGTTGCTTTCATCGGCAGCTTTCAGCATCGGCCACGGAGGTAATGATGCGCAGAAAACGATGGGCATAATTTTCATGTTGCTTATCGGGACGGGGAAAGTACAAGATACAAATGTAGTGCCTCTTTGGGTGGTCCTTATGTGCTATACAGCTATCGCTATGGGAACCTTGCTCGGCTCCGGAAAAATTGTGAGAACACTAGGCAAGGGGCTTTGCCATTTGAAACCCATCGGTGGCTTTTGTGCGGAAACAGCCGGCGCGCTTACATTGTTCGGTGTCACGTTGGCCGGCATTCCGGTCAGCACCACACATACCATTACCGGGGCTATTATGGGCGTTGGTGTTACTAAAAGAGCCAGCAGCGTCAAATGGAAACTGGCGGCAAATATTGTTGTGGCATGGGTCGTAACCATACCCGCCGCCATGCTTTTTTCATCGATCATATATTTCGTATTAAAACTGTTTCTTTAGGGAAATCTGTTTTACCCCGAACTTCACAGCGGTTTTACCGTATAACAGGAAAAATTTTTTATGGAACAAATTCTCAACATAGTTCCTAAGCAACTTACTGATTTTTTGCTCGTCACGGTATTTTCCTTGCTGATAGGATTGTCGCAGCGAAAGTTGCATCCTGCAAGAGAAGATATGCGCCTTTTTGGTACCGACCGTACTTTTACATTCATAGGCTTACTCGGATATATATTGTACATAATAGATCCGGAATATTTATACATATATATGGGGGGAGGCCTTGTACTGCTGGTGCTGTTATCGATAAATTATTATCATAAGATCACTCTTTTCAAAGATTTTGGGCTGACAACCATCATTATTGCTTTTATCACGTATTGCATCGCCCCGCTTGTGATCACACAACCGGCATGGCTCTATATCCTTGTTTTTGTTACCGTGTTGATCTTTACGGAGCTAAAAGAAACCTTCACGACTTTTTCGAACCAGATAGAAAAAGAAGAATTTATCACCCTGGCAAAATTTTTGATCATAGCCGGTATCGTTCTACCGATTTTTCCTAACAAGCCCATAGTGCCTTTTCTAACGATCACACCCTACAAAATCTGGTTTGCAGTAGTGGTTATTTCAACGATTTCTTACCTGAGCTATTTGTTAAAAAAATATGTTTTCAAAAGATCCGGCATTCTGATCTCGGGGATACTGGGCGGGCTATACAGCAGCACGGCCACGACACTGATACTTTCAAAAAAGAGCAGGGAAGGCCTGCTGATGAAAAACAACTATGCTTCAGCGATTATTTTTGCTACGGCCATGATGTATCTGCGTATAGCCGTATTGATGCTGATATTTAACCCGGCCCTTTTCAGAAATAATTTTATTTTTTTAGTGATCATGTTCCTGCTGACCACGGCTGTCGGGGTCGCGGAGTATTTTTATAAACGCAAGGAAGAGGAAAGCTCGGCAATCGCTTCGATAGTGGATAAGAATCCCCTGGAGTTTAAGGTGGCATTATTGTTTATGGTGCTTTTTGTGGCATTTTCTTTTCTGACCTATTATGCCGTTGTGTATTTCGGCGATATGGGCCTGAACGCCATTTCAGTCGTAGTGGGCATCACCGATATTGATCCTTTTTTAATATCTGTTTTTCAGAGTAAATTCAGTGTTGATATAGACCTGATATCGCGAGTGTCTTTTCAGGCTATTATCAGTAATAATGTGCTTAAGCTGATCTACTCCATGATATTTTCGGGCAGACATATCCGTATGCCCTTGTTGCTGGGCTTTTTGGTGATTATCCTTGCGAATATCATCCTTTTGTTTTTTATCTGAAAGTCAGCGATTTTACTTATTTTATAAATAAGTTTTGAAAATTATACCATAGTGTATTAATTTAGCGATATTATTTTTAGGGTAAGTGCAAAAAGAATTCATACGGATCAGAAAAACGTAACTGTTCACAAAAAAGAAATTATTATCTTAACAGACTGCATGGAATTTGAAGAACAATATGCCCGTATTTCCGTACCATCCAACAGACCTGATACGTTGTACAAATTGTGCCTGATGTCACTGTTTTTCAGCGGCAGCATGACCTTGTTCTCATTTGGCGGCTTGTTTTTTTCCGGCTGGCTTAGTGACTATATTCAAACGTTTTCAGAAGGGTTTTATGGCTTTGGAAAGAGTTATTTCATACTGTTTTTTCTGGGGATGTTCATTTTGTTTGGCAGTTCTTTTACCGGGGCATTGCTGATGTTCCGGATGAAACGTTCCGGATTCTGGATATACCTGATGGCCAATGTTGTCATGCTTTTTCTTTCTTTTTTTGTGGTGATGACCTTTTTTAATGCAATATTTATTTTGGGAAGCATCCTGTTCATCATTTTGTATGCCCGGCAGCTCAAACATATGAAAAAAAATAAAACATGAATGACGCAATAGAAGTAAAAACCCCGGGCAAAAATGTTTTTTTGTATTTTTTGTGTGCCTTGTCGGTGATTGCCAATGTTTTTTCAATTATCGTAACAGTCCTTTTCCTGATTGGCGGCAAGGCCGGTTCATTTTTAGAAACCATTCCCTTGGCAGATGTGATTGCCGGAGAATTAAAGCATGGCAGTGTTTTCTATTATTTTATCAAGATCGGCATTCATTTATTTTGCATTTTTGCTATCATCCTGATGGCAAAAAAACTTAGAAAAGGTTTGTTGTATTATGTGCTGGGGCAAATGTTTCTGCTTGCCGTTCCCTGGTTTTTTTTATTAAGCCTTGGGGTGTATTACCTGATGATGATCTCTGTGATATCTCTGATTTTTGCCTTATTTTTTATCATACTTTTTGCGCTGGCATTGCCTAAAAAAGTTAAGGACCCTGAAAAAATTATTTCATAAAAAGACAGGCGTCGCCATAGCTCAAAAACCTGTATTGACCGCTGAGGGCATGCTCATAAGCCAGTTTCCATTTGTCGCCAAGAAATGCCGATACCAAAAGCAACAGTGTGCTCCGGGGCTGATGGAAATTTGTTACCATGCCATCGATCATTTTAAACTGGTAACCCGGGACTATAATAATGTTTGTTGAAAAAGCTATTTCTTCGCAATGGTGATCTTCCATATAACTCTTCAGATCATTCAGGAGTGAATTTCTGCTGAATAAATTTGTTTCAGTATCATAAGGTTCCCATTGCGAAATTTTATCCGGGATGATTCCGCTTGAATGTAGTTTAACAGCTACATAGTAAAGACTTTCAAGAGACCGCACCGTCGTGGTTCCGACTGCAATGATGTCTCCTTTAGCGGCAAGCAGATCTTCGAGCAATTGCTTGTGAATCACCACCTGCTCGGAATGCATAACGTGTTGTTCGATATTGTCGTATTGTACGGGTTTGAATGTTCCGGCGCCCACATGCAGCGTGGTGTTGGAAATGGAAATGTTCTTTTGCGATAATTTCTCAAAGACCTCCGGGGTAAAATGCAGGCCGGCAGTAGGAGCAGCCACGGAGCCGTCATCGCTTGCATAAACGGTTTGATAACGTTCGTTGTCGCTTTGTTCTGCAGGGCGGTGGATGTAGGGTGGAAGCGGCACATTCCCTGCTGTGTCTATGATCTGTGAAAAAATCAACGGTCCGGGGTTCCAGTCAAACCGGATGAAAAAACTTTCATTGCCCCGTTCTACCAGTTCTGCAGACAATAAGTAATCTAAATTACCGGATTTTGCTTTTAAGAAAAGTTTTCCCCCTTTCCATTTTTTTGCATTACCGACAAGGCATTTCCATACACAACTTCCGGTTTGCTGCATGGCCAGTTGAATGTCCCGAACAGGTGATTCCGGTTCCAGACAAAATATTTCAATCTTTGCGCCGGTTTCTCTCCGGAAATTCAGGCGGGCGTGTATCACACGGGTATTGTTCAGAACAAGTAATGAACCCGGATTCAGCAAGCCGGGCAGATCATAAAAGTGGCTGTCGGAAATCTTGCCGTTTTTACATACCAGCAGTTTCGACCTGTCGCGTTCGGGTAAGGGATATTTGGCTATCTTTTCGTCGGGCAGCGGATAATCGTATTCGGAAATATTTATGGAGGGGCGTTTGTGCATATCGTTTGTTGGTGCAAAGGTAAGGATAGCAAAAGAAATAGCAAGGCTTAGGGTTACAAAGGCTTTTCAATAGCTGGTTTTTTGTAAAACCCCATCTTCACAATATACTCCAGAACTTTTACCGGCAACAATTTCCGGACATCTTTTCCCTGCCTGATGAACGCGCGGATGGCCGTAGATGAAATGTCTAACAACGGCGCGTTGATCCAGCAAACCGAAGGGTGTGATTTAAACCGGCCGCCATCCGAGCCATGCCGGGGATAAACATAGATACGAAAATTAGTAATGATGTCTTCATAGTTTTTCCATTTATGGAAGGAGTCCAGGTTGTCAGAACCCATGATAATAGAAAAAATTTTTTCGGGATATTTTTCGTGAAGCGCTTTTAAGGTGCTGATGGTATAAGAAGGCTTGGGTAGTGCAAATTCAATATTACAGGCCCGCAGCCGCTTATTGTTTTTGATCGAAAGCAATACCATTTCGTAACGTTGGTCGTCGTCAAGCAGTGACTCTTCACTTTTAAAAGGGCTTTGCGGAGAAATAACAAACCACACTTCATCCAGGCCGGAAGTTTTAAGCAAATATCTTGCAATAGCAAGATGTCCTTTGTGGATAGGGTTGAACGAGCCAAAGTACAAGCCGATATTTTTTGCTGCTGAGATCATTAATAGGCGATTGTTTTTTATGTCGCTGATAAGTTGTGCATCTGCAATGGCGGATATTTTAAAGCACTATGGATTTATATGCTTTTCACCTCAGTGGTTTCTTTAAGGGATCATTCGTCATTATTCTTAATTTTTTGTGTCCCTTTTTTCCATTTGTCTTTACTGATAAGTTCTCCCGTCTCGGTATAATGTTTCCATTTTCCTTCTTTTACACCGTCTTTGTACTGCCCGGAGATCTTGATAACGCCGCTGTCATAGTAAAATTCGGCCTCGCCATGAGGATAGCCGTCTTTAAAATTCAGCATTGCCTTGCGGTTTCCGTTTTCGTAAAATTCGCGGTACACACCGGTTACTTTGTCTTCTTCAAAATTCAGTTCCACCCGTGTCGTCTGTTTTTCGTTATCATAATAAAAGAGCGCTACTCCGTTTGCCATCCCATCCTTATAGGTAATGGCGCTCTGTATCTGTCCATCCTCGAAATAACTACGCCACAATCCCTCAATTTTTCCTTTTACCACACGGCCTTCCGCTTTTATGGTTGTACTGTCCTGATAATATAGCTTTACCCCGCCATCCCTGGCAAGGTCTTTTGGTTCAAGTGTTACCTTGAAGTTGCCTGAATCTATCTCATAAAAATAGATTTCTTCTGCTGCGGATTCAATGTTTTCCAGTTCGCTGTCGAAACCGGCTTCTTCATCAAAATCAGTATATAACTTGGTCTTAAACATGCCGTCGTCTGACGTGAGCTGCAAGCCGACACGGGTAAAGGCCAAGATCAGGTCCTTGTTTTCGCGTATGCCTTCACGTTTGTCTTTTTTACTGTAATAATACATGTGGGAATATATTTTGGGCATCTGAACAAAAACAGAAATATTGGATTTGGAATCGAAATTATCAATGAAATCCATAAAATCCTTGTCGTGCGATAATGTTTTTCCGACAGTATAATCGTCAATAAAATCCATAAGGCAGGATGGCGAATTGCTGAAGACCACGTAATCCTCCATATATATATAATAAGGTTTGTCGAATGTGCTGAACAGCTTGCCGAACAACAGTTTCAGGAACCATCCGTATTCAAGGTATTTTATAGTGTAATTATTATATTCCGTATCATCAAATTTTAAAAGGCCCAGCGTACGTTTCCGGACATTTTTTGTGATCTTTTCCATGCTTTTTTGTGCCTGGGCGATATCTGAGGAATGAAGTATTGCAATAGCGTCTGTCTCTCTGGCGTTGGCCGATGGCTGAAGTTTTACAAAGGCAATTTCATTCCCGATCCAGTCGAAAAAATCTTCCTGCAGATCCACCTTTAGAAACTTTTCTACTTTTTTTATTGTTTTTTCGTAGTCCTGGGCCTTGGTGGTATCTTCCGATTTGAAGACATCCGTCAGTTTTTCAAAAAAATCTCCCGAATTGTTGAAACTCATCGAAATATAAATATCTGCTTTATCCGAAATGATCTCATGAGCATTCCATTTGCCGGGCGAAAAATCCACAAGGGCTTTAAAGTAGGAGGGCAGGCTGTCGTTCACGCTGGTATAACCGTCCCATTGCATTTTTTCGTTATCAAAGGTTACATTGAACGCTGAAAAATTAAGGCTGGTGCTCATAGATTTGATTATGGAAGACGGATCCGCCACATAACATCTCAAAAACTCGTCGAGCTGGCCGAAATTGAAGTAAAAATTAAAAAGCTTGTTGCCCTTGATTTCGGTTGACACAAAGCGCACTTTGGGATTTTTAGTCCAGAAATCCGTATCCTTTTGGGTGATAGCTTTTTCAATAAGAACAGGCGTATAGCTGCATACCAGGATATTGTCGATGAAACAGATAGAAAGAAGGTCTTTGGTGTTAATATCCGTAAGTTCGATAATTTCTTTCCCGTCAAAAGTTCTCTCCCCCATCTGATAATCGTAATAACCGACTATATCTTTGATGTAATTTTTAAGAAAAGAGATCTTAGACATTTTTTTCAGGTCCACCGCAAAAATAAAATCGTAATCCGTTAATGAGATCATATGGGCTGAGATCACCATCTGCCGGTCCGAAAAAAGCATATTAAGCGTTTTGTTGCCCTTTATCAGGGAATCGAGCGTTATGGCGCTTGCATTGATATCCTCAAATTTGGGGCTTTGCTGCAGGTGTTTCCACATCTTGCTATCGCTAAGCGTGGTCCATGCCTCGGTAAGGTTAGATGTTTCTATGATGTAAACCGCATCTTCAGGAATTACCGACATGGCATTCCGGTTGCCGGCATTGCCAAAATAAAAGTAAGCTGCAATTCCGCCAATGATCAGTATTAGCGGGATAAATATCCATAATAATACTTTCAGAATTTTTCGACCTGTTGCCATAAGATTTGATTTTTTGTTTAAACAAATATACGATAAAAGCTGATTTACAAAGTTTCAAAATTGGAATAAATTATGAACGGAATTAGTTATTAACCTACAAGCGGGTAAATAAATAATAACTGCTTATCCCCTTTAAACAAGTTATCCTTTTTCATTTGATTATTTCATTAA
>CAZMPB010000076.1:0-14192 GCA_964567775.1 uncultured Bacteroidales bacterium | reverse complement strand
TCCAGCAATGTATGGTGCCGGAATCGGCATTGGCAAAAAGGGCGATCTTGTACTGTGATGTGTGGAGGTTGCGTATCCTAAGTCGCATATGGGGGCGGTTGTTCAGTGGATTGGCCGAGTCGCAGGCAAGATTGTAGTATATTGTGTCTGTCCCGATAATGATGGTATCTTCTGAATAAGGATCAGCAGTATTTGTAGCGTATGAGGCTGAAGTTGCAATTATTTCGTTGAGATTGTTCAGTACATTTATGTTTATTTCAAAACTATGGGCTGGTTCACCCCAGATGGTAACCGATTGTCCCCACATGGTGGGGTAGTAAGAATAATTATCAAATTCCACCTGTGTTTTCATGGTGTCTGTAGCGCTTATAAAAGTGTGTTTCAGGTGGAAATATGCATTTCCGTTATTACCGCCGCTTGAGACAAAGACCACATCGTTTGCGGACAAATGATCGATAGCCTGGCTCAGTAAAGATGTTCCGTCAAGAGTGCCGGTCCAGTATAATCCCCAGCTTTGATTTATCACGAGCCGTTTGCCTTCGCTCTGGGCATAATCGTACATCCAGTTGTAAGCATCCATTACGGAGGCCATATCCACCAGAAATGTAGCCAACAGGTAATTGGCTTCGTAAGCAATGCCACGGTAAACAGTCCCCGCGCCGCTTCCTCCGCAGATGCCTGCCACATGCGAACCATGAGTAGCCCATTGGTAAACATTAAATGTATCGCATTGTGCCATCAGAAGGTCTGTTTCGCCGACAATTTCGGTTCCGTAAGTAAATCCAGCCGGCGGTGGCCCTGCGTTGCGAAATTGGTCCCAGGCTTTTATGATACGGGTGTGGCTTAGTGCGGTGTCGTAAAACATGGGATTGGTGTAATCAAATCCCCAGTCGGTAATGCCGATCAGGACATCTTTTCCTGTAAATGGCTGGGGAAGCATGATGCCTTTCCAGACACTGTCGACACGTGTGTCTTTTACGGCACGGTTAAGCATAGGGCCAGCCTTTCCGGCTATTTCGATATATGAAATACCAGGGATATTCATTTTTTCCTGAAAGTTTTCAACAGGAATGCGTAATGTGATGATGTTGCCTGTTTGTGAACCAATTCTCATTCCCAGAGATTCGAGTTTATGCTGATCATAGCTTTCATTGGTCTTTGCAAGGCATGACACATAATATTTCCCATTGAAACCACGGACAGGATATTTTTCAAGGAACTTGTTATCGTAAGAGGAACTGTTCTTTGCCCTGCTCTTAATGAGGTCCGATATAAAAAGCCGTGAGTCGGCAGAAATACGCACCTGGGCTGATACAACCGTAAATAACAATAGAAATACTGCCACCGTTAAGCTAGTTTTTTTCATAAAATGTATTTTAGCTGGCCGCAGGTTGGCCTTTTCAATGTACAGACACTATTTAACTTCCCGTCCTAGTATGCCATAGGCAGGAAAGTGGTCGCTGTACCCCATAATATACTGTCCTCCGGCAGCGGTACGCCATGGATAGCCGGTGAAAGTTCCTGTTTTTTGCTGTAGGAATGGTTCATTAAACACTTTGGCTTTAATCAGTTTGTAAGTGCTGAAATCGTTGCCTGTAAGCGCGTATGAAACAATGATCTGGTCGAACAAATCCCAGGCATCGCGGTAGGCATTGGAACCTACACCGTTTTTAAAGAGTTTATACATGGGATTGTACAGGCCTCCCTGTTTAACCTCCTCAAGGTTTCCTTTGGCGTTAAGATGCTTTACGATGCTCGCATTGGTGGGGTCATCGTTGAGATCGCCCATAATAAAAATTTTGGTGTTTGGGTTTGACGCAAACAACGAATCTGTGACATGTTTTGCCAGCAGGGCTGCTTCCTTACGCCGTGGTGCGCTGCGTTGTTCGCCGCCGCTGCGCGAAGGCCAATGGTTTACCAGAAAATACATTTCTTCGCCATCGAGTTTGCCCCATACCAGCAGTTGGTCGCGGGTGCGGAACGAAGTGTCTGAGGATTTAACCCTGTAAGGCCTGCTGCCTTCAAGTTCAAAACGGTTTTTTTGATAGATCAGAGCCACATCAACACCACGCCGGTCAGGAGAATTGTAATGAACTATTCCATAATTTTTTGATTTCAGGTTTTCAGTTGCAATGAGTTGCTCTATTACATCACGGTTTTCTACCTCCGACAAACCTAAGACGGCGGGTCCATCGGGTACGACATCCTGGCCGATTTTTGAGATTACCTCGGAAATACGCTGCAATTTCAACTTAAACTTATCCGTATCCCATTTTTGTGTTCCTGTTGGAAGAAATTCATTGTCATTTTTTATAGGATCGTCGATAGTATCATACAAATTTTCAACATTATAAAATGCCACAATGGCAATATTGAGTTTCTTGTCCTGTGCATTTGATGTCAGGTTAATCAGGAGGATAAGTGCTAAAGTCAGGGTTTTTTTTAACATAGTTTCGGATTTTTGTTTGGCTAATTGTGAAACAAAATTACTTCTTTTACCAAAAGTGGTTAGAAAATAATTCAAATAAATGTTTTTTAAGTACCTTTGCCCAGTTTTTTTGTAAGGATATATAAGATAAATAAAATAATCTGGAAAATCCTTTATTAAAAAAATAACAGGAAAGAAATCTTTAAAAAACTAAGTGATCTTAACATGATGAAAAAGTTCTTTTTAACCTTGCTTGTAGTCGTTATGTCAATTTATGTACAAGCACAAAATGCAACCCTGAGAGGGTCGCTTTCCAATGCCGAAGGAAAACCGTTGGCCGGCGCAAAAGTAATGGTCAGTATGCAACAGTTTCTTTCAGATGCCGAAGGCAGGTTTGTTGTTACCGGAATAAATTATGGTTCCACCGAGATCAGTTTTGATATGGATGGTTATGAAACCAAATCGATGACCGTGGAAGTAAATTCACCGGAAGTGAATCTGGGCATGGTTCAGTTGAAAACCGGTGGCCTCGAAAAGACCGTGATATCTCAGTCGGAGGTTTCTGCCAGTGCGGTAGAATCGGAAGATGACATCAAAGAACAATATATCGGGGGGCTGTTACATTCGGCCAATGATATCTTTGTGTCTACAGCAGGTTATACCCTGAGTGCCGGCTATTTTCGTCCCCGGGGATACGACAACGAATATTCCGAGGTATCTATTGGCGGCCTTTCAATGAATGACCCTGAAACCGGACGTCCGAATTATTCTGACTGGGGTGGCCTAAACGATGCTACACGATTCAAAGAAAGTGTTTATGGTCTTAGCCCTTCAAGATTTGCTTTTGGCTCGCTGGCAGGGACCACCGACCTGGATGTGAGGGCTTCGCATCAGCGCAAACAGGTAAAAGCTTCCTATGCGTTTTCCAACCGTTCATACCAGCACCGCGCAATGGTTACCGGTTCTACGGGCATGATGGAGAATGGCTGGGCTGTCACCGCATCCTTGTCGACCCGTCAGGGAAAATTTGGCTTTGTGGAAGGTACTTCCTACGACGCCTATTCCTATTTTCTTTCTGTTGAAAAGAAGATCGGGAAAAAACACTACATTTCTTTTACCGGCTTCGGAGCTCCCGCCAAAAGAGGGATGCAGTCCGCTGCTGTTCAGGAAGTGTACGACCTGTTAGGCGATAATTATTACAACTCCAACTGGGGATGGCAAAACGGCGAGGTGAGAAATTCCAGGATAAGAACTACCCACGAACCGGTGATTTTGCTGTCGCATTACTATGATATCAATGATAAGATGAAGCTTACCACTACCATTGGTACCAGCTTTGGCCGCATGGGAACCACGGCGCTCAACTGGTATGATGCCGCTGACCCCCGCCCTGATTACTACAGATACCTGCCAAGTTATCAGGAAAACAGAGACCTCGACGAGCCTGCCGATCCTTTGGTGGTTCAGGCCCTTACCGAAGCGTGGCAAAATGATGAAAGTTACAGCCAGATAAACTGGAACAGGCTTTATCAGACCAACTACCTCAGCTACCTGAATGGCGACCAGGCAAAATACATACTCGAAGAACGCCGTCTCGACCATGTGCAGGGTGGTTTATCAAGCCATCTTAACTACGAGGTCAACAATCATATCTTCATTACCGGAGGAATAAATATCAACTTATACAAAAGCCATAACTATAAAGTGATTGCCGATATGCTTGATGGCATGTCCGATATCAATACCGGTGAAGCCTACGAAGGCTGGTGGGTGGATATTGACCAGTATTCTGAACGCGATTTTCCCTCAGACACCCTGATCCTGCAGAACGACCTGAACAATCCCGACAGGATAGTCAGAAAAGGTGATAAGTATGGCTATGACTACAATATCCATATGAATAAAGGGAGCCTGTGGGGTGTTGCCGAATTTACCTTTAACCATTTTGATTTTTATGCCGGCCTGAACCTTACCGGCAGCCAATATTGGAGAGTAGGCAACATGAAAAACGGGCGCTATGCTGACGATTCTTATGGAAAATCCGAAAAGCATAATTTCTTTGATTATGCCGTGAAAGCCGGAGCAACCTACAAGCCTACAGGGCGTCATTATATTCAACTGAACGGTGGCTACATGACCATGGCGCCCTCTTTTAGCGATGTGTACCTCTCGCCCAGGGTTAGAAACACAGTAATTCCCGATATTAAATCAAAAAAGATTTTCAGTGCCGACCTGAGTTATATTGTTCGCTATCCCAAATTCAACGCACGTGTTACCGCCTTCCATACGATGTTCTGGAATGATACCAAAGTAAATGGTTTTTATCACGATGACCTCAGGACCTTTGTGAACTATATGATGTTTGACATTAACAAAGTACACCAGGGAATTGAACTGGGCGCCGAAGTCAAGATTATCCCTATGTTATCCGCTACTTTAGTGGCTTCTTACGGAAATTACAGATATACCAACCGCCCGACAGGGTATATGTCGGTGGAGAATGGTTCACTGCCGGATTCCATGCAGACAATTTATTGTAAGAACTTCTATGTAAATGGCACACCTCAGGCAGCAGGCTCTCTGGGACTGAAGTTTAATCATAATTACTGGTTTGCTAATCTTAATGCCAACCTCTTTGCAAATAACTACGTGGATTTCAGTGCAGCACGCCGAACCGTCGAAGCCATTCAATACCTGTACCCTGGCGATGCAAGGGCTACAAGCATCACTGAGCAATACAAGGCCAACGAAAAACCACAGTTTACCCTCGATGCCTCGGTAAGCAAATCCTTTAAGATCAAAAAATTCTACCTGATCCTGAACGGAAGTGTGAGCAATATTTTGAATAATACCAAGATGATTACCTCAGGGTACGAACAACTCAGGTTCGATTACAATACGCTGGATATTAATAAATTTCCTCCCAAATATTACTATGGATTGGGACGGACTTTCTATTTTATGATAACTTTCAGATACTAAATAAAAATCGAAATAAAAAAAATAAAGATATGAAAACTTTCAAAATGACAAGCAAAATCTGGATAATGGCCGTAGCGGCTATCCTGGTCGTTATGACAAGTTGCAAAAAGGAATTGGATACGCCTCCCCTTGCAGAGCCGGTGTTTACATTGCCTGCAGGAGCTACCCTGATGACTATTGCTGATTTTAAAGCCACCCCGGCCGGGACAGTAACCGACGAAATTTATATCACCGGTACGGTATGCGCTAATGATATTTCGGGAAATATATACAAGTACCTGTTTTTTCAGGATACCACGGGTGGTATAGGCATTGGATTGGATAAAATTTGCCTTTACAATATTTATTCGGTGGGGCAGAGGATTTATGTGAAATGCAAGGGACTCGATTTCCGTTTTGTTAATAGTATGCCTTACCTCGGCATTCCTTATAACGGAACACAGGCTGCCATTCCTGAGGATGATGTAGACAAATATGTATTTCGTGATGGGTTATCTGGCGCAACGCCCGATGCACTGTTGCATGCTACTTCAGGGCTGACAGATAATCTGCTCGGCATGCTGGTTCGGTTCGACAGTGTTTCGTTTGCCGATGCCGGAGAAACTTTCAACAGTGATGTTTACCAAAGTACGCAAAACCGCATCATTTCCGATGGTACAGGAGATGTTACCCTGCGCATCAGCGGCTACGCAAATTTTCATGCCGACACCATCCCATCAGGCAAAGGAAGGGTTTATGGAATACTCACTAAGTACAACACTACCTGGCAACTGTTGTTGCGCGATATCAATGATGTGGTGTTTTAGTTGTTACCGAATAGCATTTCGAACTATAAAATAGTTTATATTTAAAATAAATAAAATGAAAACAATAAAAACTAAAAAAACCTGGATATTGGCGCTCACCGCCCTTGTGTTTTTTATGACCGGCTGCAAAAAGGAATTTGATGTACCACAGCCTGAAGTCCCCGCATTTAGTTTACCCGCCGGTGCTACCTTAAAGAGCATTGCTGATTTTAAAATCACCACCACAGGCATTGTGGCCGAGAATCTTTACATCAGTGGAATTGTTGGCGGCAACGATATTTCCGGAAATATTTATAAATACCTTTATATTCAGGATTCTACCGGAGGACTGGGTATTGAGATTGATAAGGTGAATATGTTTAACATCTATCCCGTGGGACAGCGCGTGTATGTAAAATGTCAGGGCTTGCACTTTGGTTTTGAAAAGGGTATGCCTAATCTCGGTGCGTTTTATAATGGGGCGGTGATTCCCATACCTGAGATTTTTGTTAACGACCGTATTATCCGCGATGGCCTGCCCGGGCCCGCACCCGCAGCCATGCTCCATACCACCGGCAACCTGACCGATGATCATCTGGGCATGCTGGTGCGTTTCGACAGTGTTTATTTCAATGCTGCCGGACAGATTTTTAATGACGATGATGCTTATAAAGAAACGTTAAACCGTATTATTACTGATGGTTCCGGCGATGTTACCGCAAGGATAAGCTGGTACGCCGATTTTCACAGGGAGACTATTCCTTCAGGAAAGGGAACCATCTATGGCATACTGACAAAATATAACAGCACCTGGCAACTTTTAATCAGGGATTTTAATGATTTGCAAGGTTTTGATTTTGCCACAAAGGCTATTTTTACTGAACCCTTCGAATCGGGGATGGGCGATTTTATAACCTATGATTCTCTGGGAACACAGGCCTGGACATTCAGTTCCAGTTACGGGATGGTTATCACCGGATACGAAAGCGGCAGCCGCTATGCCAATAACGATTATCTGATATCACCGGCTTTAGATCTGAGTCAATACGATAGCGTGTACCTGGCTTTTGACCATGCCATAAATTACTATTATGGATCAAATATTCAGGGATTTCATTCTGTGTGGATTACCACCAATTTCAACGCTTCTAATCCTTCAGCCACCACCTGGGTAAATGTATCGGTTCCTAATTATCCGGCAGGTAATGGCTGGACTTTTGTCAATTCGGGTAAGGCTTATGTTCCGGCAGCTTTCAACGGAGCTTCCAACGTGCGGTTTGCCTTTAAATATATCAGTGATGGGACATCCCAACAAACCAGTACCTGGGAAATAAAGAATGTATCGCTTATGGGCAAGCAAAATTAGTAAATCACTTTTCTGATAAAAGGGTTGTTTCCGCTGGGGATCAACCCTTTTTTGTATGCCGGGTATAGTGCCTTGAACTTGCAGAGTGAAAGTCACAGTAAGCGCCGAGTTGAAGTGAAGTGTTAGCGAATGGCAAGGGTGTTTACCGTGAGGTAAAACCTAGTAGAAGCCATCAGTAAATATAGCGTTCTGACCCACAAAAACCAGATATAAGGCTGAACTGCGAAGAATGAGCCAACTATCTGATTTAGTTGGGTTAACTTCGATTTTGTGATTGTATCAATCTCGACCTATGGATTGGTTCCAGGCTCTTTATCGATTACAAACTCTCTTATGCATAATTTTGGTTAAATGGGGCCTGATGATAAACACGCAACATACACATTATTAATACAATATGCTCTTGTATAATCAATTTACATACAGGTTTTTTTCGAAATACATTGAATAATACCGATTGAGAACAATCGATTATCAGGTTAAGCACATCGTCAACAAATATAAAAGCAAAAAAAAACTGCTCCGTTTCTGAAGCAGCTTTTTTAATTCTTAAAGAATTTTTATTGTTTTATAAATTTTCGGGTTCCCGAAATCGTATTGTCTTTAACAAAAGTTATGAAATAAATTCCGCTTTGCAGTTTACCGGTATTTATTTTTAACGTGTTGCCTGAAATGTTATATGCTGTAATTGTTTCTCCAAGAATATTTGAAATGTTAACCTGATCAATTCCTTTGATATTGGCGATAGTCAGCATATCGCTAACAGGATTGGGATAAATACTGATATTGTTTATCTCGTTTTCTGAAATACCGACACCATGATCAATAACATCTGCTGCAAACCTTGGGTCAACCTGAAATCCATAATAATATTCAACAACACCTGTGATAGTGTAATAATTTCCAACCACAGCGCCTGGGAATGGGTACATAAGTTTTCCTATTTCACAAGTGTCCGAACCTTGTACCACTTTCCACCATCCGGTAGGGTTGACAACGGTACAAGTAGCATCTGTGATTTTTACAAGCATACCTTCGTATTGTTCTGTTTTTACAGAAGCTGTCGTAACATCAATAGGAACAGGCAGGGTATTACCTGATGAGATTACATAAAAATAAGTGATGGTTTTTAATTCTGTATTTAATTTGTATTCAGAAACCATACCGGTTACTAAAATACTGTCACCTAAAGCAGGTGAATGAGCGAAATCGTAAACATATAAACCATTCCATGGATTCGTACCAGCCTGAATAAAATAACCTGAAGTAAATTTTGCAGTTACAAGGCCTGTTGTAGTTTTAGCCGTAGTAGTGTCAATTTGTGTGGCGCCACTTGGTAAGGTAGTATATTGAATGTCATAAATAGGTGTAACAACTGGTGGTGTCAGATTAATAGTAAATGTAACTGTATCTGCGACAATCGGAGCCAAAGAAACGCCAGACATATCAACGAGTTCAACAGATACGGTATGAGGACCCGCTGCTAATGAAGTAAGACTGATGGGAGATGCAGAGGTAAGTGAAGGAGCCCCACCGTCAACAATATATTTTGCCTGACCATTAGTTCCAAGAATAAAATTGGTAGTAGATAATACGATGTTTACATCTGCACTGTATATAGTAGAACTATTGGCAGGTGAAGTTATTATAAGTACCGGTGCTACTGAACTTACTCCGTGATAACCTAAGCGTTCGATGGTATTGGGTAATGCGTTATCAACAGCCGTATTTGTGGTTGAGTCCCATTCAGCCAGTGTCCATGTTGCATTTGGTCCTACAGAAAGTTTTCTGTAAAATGACTGATCTTTATATTGAAAAGTTCCCCATGAAAAAACATCCACAAGGGTTGTTCCATTATATAAAGTAATGATATCTGTAGAAGTTAGAGGAGCTGAATTAGAGCCTGTCCCATTGAAATTCGCAACCATATTCGTGTCGCCAGGGGTATAGGAAATGGCATAAGCTGGAATGGTAGCAGCACCATGTCTTATTAGATAACTTTGGCCAGGTGCCAGAGTGCCGCTTAGGTCTTTGGTGTAGTTTGGCGTGTTGGTCCCGATGTCCGTTTTGTTCATAAAAGATTTGATAGTCAACTGTGGGCTCGACAGATCGACAGGTGCGGATCCAATGTTGGTTATTTCAATAAATTTATTATAGGATGCTCCTTCGTAAATCTGTGAAATGATAATTTGCCCAAAGGAAGACACACTGCCTAATAAAAAGGCGATGATGAAGGTTGCGTAAATTTTTTTCATGTTTTTTAAATTTAGTATTAATAATTGAGTTAAGGATTTAAATTTAATTCTTTGAATTTTTAATAGAAATATCAATTTTTTTTATTTTATTTTCGGGGGCAAAAGTACAAAATATTTATGTAACTTCTTTAAATTTAATATTAAAATTTATAAAACCACTTGTTATTATCCGAAACTATGTTACTGTCTTATCTTTAATTCACTGTTGTCCGGTTAAATCTGTTCATTTATAATTTCGCACCTACGGTGCTTTAATGTTTTTCGTAATTGCTTATATACCATAATTTCGCACCTACGGTGCTTTTTTATAGCCTCGTTAGAGCCTGTCCCGCACCGTACCTGTCCCGCACACACAGTGTCGGGAGTTCGGGAGTTGACACTATGGTAGAAAAACCAATACATACAAAATCAAGCCCCGTCAGTGGGCGACATTATAAAAGTCTTGATAATTTTATGTTTCATGAATTTTTTATGTTTTTAACCGGACATCAATGTCTTTAATTCTATGTTTTTAACTTTTTTTTATCAGCATATTGTCTTTTTTGGAAAATATTATGTAGGTTTGTTACGTTTTTAAAATAAAATTTTGTGACAGACAGTATAGTAATCATCCCAACCTACAACGAATGCGAAAATATCGAGAAAATCATCCGTAAGGTATTTTCGCTTTCGAAAGAATTTAATGTGCTCATTGTGGAGGATAATTCTCCCGATGGTACAGCCGCCATAGTAAAAAATCTCATGACTGAATTTCCGGAACGTTTATTCATCGAAGAGCGTAAAGGAAAACTTGGTTTGGGAACGGCATATATTCATGGTTTTAAATGGGCGCTTGCTCATAATTATGAATATATCTTTGAAATGGATGCGGATTTTTCGCATAACCCCGATGACCTGCTCCGCCTATACGATGCCTGTGCAAAAGACGGCGCGGACATGTCTATTGGCTCAAGGTATATAAACGGTGTAAATGTGGTGAACTGGCCTATGGGACGTGTGCTGATGTCCTATTATGCCTCAGCTTACGTACGCATTGTTACACGCATGAAGATAAGCGATACCACGGCAGGTTTTAAATGCTATACCAAAAAAGTACTTGAAACAATAGAACTTGACAAAATACATTTTATCGGTTATGCGTTTCAGATCGAGATGAAATTCACTACATGGAAACATGGTTTCAAAATCAAGGAAGTTCCTATCATTTTTACGGACCGTACCGAAGGACAATCCAAAATGAGCAAGGGGATTTTTAAAGAAGCCGTATTTGGTGTGCTTTCTTTAAAAGTAAGAAGCTGGTTCCGCACCTATAAAAAAGTTGCTTAATCCGCATATCGTTTTTTATTTATTATTTGATTTATGAGTTGCAATTATTTGATTAAAAATGCTTTAGTTGTCAACGAGGGTGAAATACATAAAAATGATATCCTGATTATTGATGGACTGATCGCTGGTATTGCAGGACAGATGGAGTTTACTGCTGATTTTCAAAAGCAAAACGGGATAGCGGTCATTGATGTTTCAGGCAAATACCTGATGCCCGGCATTATTGATGACCAGGTTCATTTTCGTGAGCCGGGGCTGGATTACAAGGCGGATATAGCTTCCGAAACGGCGGCTGCGGTGGCCGGTGGTGTGACAAGTTTTATGGATATGCCCAATGTGAAGCCTCCGACCACAACCATTGATCTGCTGGAACAAAAATATTCATTAGCTTCTGAAAGATCAATGGCGAATTTTTCTTTTTATTTGGGTGCGACCAATGATAACATTGAACAACTAAAGAAATTTGACCCTGTAAATAACTGTGGGATTAAAGTTTTTCTCGGGGCATCTACCGGGAATCTTCTGGTTGACGATGCGGAAGCTCTGCGACAAATTTTTGAATTGCCTTTTTTGATTGCCATTCATTCTGAAGATGAAAACACCATCAGGGCAAATACTGAAATTTACAGGCAAAAATTCGGAGAAGATGTTCCCGTGGAATGTCATCCACTAATCCGAAGCGCCGAAGCCTGCTATATATCTACCAAAAGGGCAATTGAACTTGCTGAAAAAAATGGCACCAGGCTTCATATCCTCCATTTGTCAACGGCTGCAGAGCTTGTTTTGCTGAACAATAAATTGCCTTTATCTTCCGGAAAGATCACTTCTGAGGTCTGTGTTCATCATTTGTGGTTCAACGATTCGGCATATCTGACCAAAGGGACAATGATAAAATGGAACCCCGCCATAAAGACTGAGAACGACCGCAAGGCCTTGTTTGAAGCAATTCTCGACGGCACGGTTGACATTGTCGCTACCGATCATGCCCCGCACACCCTGGAAGAAAAACAGCAATCTTATTTTAAAGCACCATCAGGCGGGCCGCTGATACAGCATTCCCTTCAGATGATGCTTGAATTTTATTACAAAAAGCAGTTATCACTCGAAAAAATTGCTGAGCTCATGTGCCATAAACCGGCAAAGTGCTTTAAAGTTGAGAAAAGAGGATTCATCAGGGAAAATTATTATGCCGATCTCGTGGTTTTTGATCTTCAATCGCATACTACTGTTGATAAAAGCAATATATTGTACAAATGTAAGTGGTCGCCACTTGAAGGACAACTGTTTCATTCAAAAATTTCAAATACTTTTGTGAACGGACAAATGGTATATGACGGACAAAAGGTCTCGGATAAAATAAAAGGGATGAGGCTGCGTTTTAAACCAGACTGAAAATGAACCTGATCATGATAAAAAAACTTCTGATCATATTAGTTGTTGCGATAACGTTTACAGCATGCTCAAAAGAAAAGAGAGTATCTATACCCCCGGATGTGATCCCTCCCGAACAGATGGTGCCCGTGCTGGTTGATTTTCATCTGGCGGAAGCCGCACTGGTCAAAGCCAGGGAGGCAAAGCGGGATGTCGGTCAACTGAGTGGTCAGTACTATAATTCCATCATGAAAAAGCACCATATTACATATAATAAGTTTAATGTAAGCCTCAGGTTCTATTCATCCAATCTGAAAGAATTATATCTTATTTATGAGGATGTTATTACTGAATTGAGCAAAACGCAATCCAGAATCGTTAGCAGAAATAAATAGTTTTTGAAAGAAAACTCGTAACCATTAAACCCTTTCTGCAAGTTTGTCTTTATAAATGCAATTTTGACAGTGAAAAACAGTATTTTTTCTGTTGGTATTTCATTTGATGTAACTTTGAGAAAATTTTAACAGACAGGCCAATGAATTTAAGTAATCTTACTATAAAAGCGCAGGAAGCTGTTCAAAAAGCTCAGGAGATAGCTACCGCTTTTCAGCATCAGCAGATTGAAAATGCCCATTTACTGAAAGGTATGCTTAGCGTGGATGAAAATGTGGTGCCTTACCTGCTACAAAAACTCAATGTGAACCTACCTATTTTCAAAAAAGCGCTGGACCAGATTGTCGCTTCTTTTCCAAAAGTCACAGGAGGTGATCAATATCTTTCGCGTGATGCAAACAAGGCAGTTTTAAAAGCCGGGGATATAGCAAAAGAAATGGGTGATGAGTTTGTTGCTATCGAACATTTGCTTCTTGGGATGTTGTCATGTGATGACACCGCGGCACGTTTGCTGAAGGACAACAGGGTCAATCTGAATGATCTGCGTTCCGCGATTAGCGAACTCCGATGGGGATCAAAAGTGAACAGCCAGTCGGCGGAAGAAACATATAATGCACTGAATAAGTTTGCACGCAATCTCAACGACCTTGCACGTTCCGGGAAACTTGACCCTGTGATAGGACGTGATGACGAGATACGAAGGGTGTTGCAGATCTTATCCCGGCGCACCAAAAATAATCCTATCCTGGTCGGTGAGGCAGGTGTGGGTAAAACTGCCATAGCAGAAGGTATTGCCCACCGTATCATCAGCGGCGATATACCCGAAAACCTGAAAAGCAAACAGTTGTATTCCCTCGATATGGGCGCATTGATAGCAGGGGCCAAATACAAAGGAGAATTTGAGGAAAGACTGAAAAGTGTTATCAAAGAAGTGATCTCGTCAGAAGGACAAATTATTTTATTTATTGATGAAATCCATACACTTATAGGCGCAGGTGGCGGAGAAGGCGCTATGGATGCTGCCAATATTCTGAAGCCGGCGCTTGCACGCGGAGAATTAAGGGCTATCGGAGCAACCACATTTAATGAATATCAGAAATATTTTGAAAAAGATAAAGCGCTTGAAAGACGTTTTCAGATGGTCATGGTTGACGAGCCTTCTGCGGCGGATTCGATTTCAATACTCAGGGGGCTGAAGTCGAGGTACGAGACTTACCATCAGGTACGTATCAAAGACGAGGCGATCATTGCAGCGGTAGAACTTTCGCAGCGTTATATCAGCGAAC
>CAZMPB010000075.1:0-14208 GCA_964567775.1 uncultured Bacteroidales bacterium | reverse complement strand
AAATCCCAGAATACTTTTATTAATATTTCGGATAATTATAAAGACTGTAATTTTAAATACAGTTGGATCCGTATCAATAATCAATAAAAAACAGAAAAATGCAATTCAAATCGGATGTCGAAGCGCTGGAAGCCCTGGTTGAAAAGTACAAAAAGGTAAAATCTGAAACGGCTAAGGTGATTATAGGCCAGGATGAGGTGGTAAGAAATATCATTATCTCCATTTTCAGTAACGGGCACGCCCTGCTGATAGGTGTTCCCGGTCTTGCCAAAACCCTTATGATCAACACCATTGCAAGATCGCTGGGGCTGAAGTATTCCAGGATTCAGTTTACCCCGGATCTGATGCCCTCTGACATCATCGGTTCGGAAATTCTTGACGAAGAACGCAAATTCAGATTTATCAAAGGCCCTGTTTTTGCAAACATTATTCTTGCCGACGAAATAAACCGGACACCCCCCAAAACACAGTCGGCGCTGCTTGAAGCCATGCAGGAAAAAGCCGTTACCGTTGCCGGAAAAAACTTTAAACTCGAAGAGCCATTTTTTGTTCTGGCGACTCAGAACCCTATTGAGCAGGAAGGTACTTATCCGCTGCCGGAAGCACAACTTGACAGGTTTATGTTTAATATCTTGCTGGATTACCCTGATTTTAACGAAGAGATTAATATCGTAAAAACGACCACTACCAATTACAATCCGATGATTGACGTCGTTATTACTGCGGAAGAAATACTGGAATTTCAGGAGGTTATCCGTAAAATTCCTGTCCCTGACAATGTTTACAAATACGCGATAAATCTGGCATCCATCACCCGTCCCCGGACGACACAGGCACACAAATGGTCTAATGATTATATTTCGTGGGGAGCAGGCCCCCGTGCATCCCAGTATATGATTATCGGCGCCAAATGCAGCGCGGCAATTAATGGAAAATTCTCACCGGATATCGAAGATGTACAGCATGTGGCCCCCCTGGTTCTCAGGCACCGCATCGTAAAAAACTATAAGGCTGAGGCTGACGGAATATCTGTGGACACCATTGTCAATGAATTGATGAAATAACACTGCCCAGAATACTGATCGTTTAATTTAATAAGTATGCGATTTTCGGAGATCATCGGACAAATACCAATAAAAAATTACCTGGTCAACACGGTGAAAAACAGCCGTGTCAGCCATGCGCAGCTGTTTCTCGGCGCCGAAGGTTCAGGGAAACTTGCTTTGGCTATTGCTTATGCGCAGTTTATTTCCTGTACCAACAAACAGTATTATGATTCCGGATCACCGCTTGCCGGCGATTCATGCGGAGTTTGCCCTTCCTGCCTGAAATTCAACAAACTTATCCATCCCGATATTCACTTTTTTTATCCGGTAACCACTACCAAAGATGTAAAAACCAAACCCAAAAGTGTTGATTTTATTCAGACCTGGCGCAACCTGCTTATTAAAAACGATTATTATATTTCCCTTAACGATTGGTATGAGACTATAGGTGTTGAGAATAAACAGGGGATTATCAATGCCGAAGATTGCGATGAAATAGTGAAAAAACTAAGCCTGAAATCCTACGAGTCGGAGTATAAGATCATCATCCTCTGGATGGTTGAAAAACTATATCATGCGGCTGCACCCAAAATATTGAAAATACTTGAAGAACCACCTGAAAAAACCTTGTTTATTTTAGTGGCCGAAAATCACGAACAGGTTATCAATACTATTATTTCGCGTACTCAGATGGTGAAAATACCAAGGCTGGGCGCTAAAGATATCAGCAATGCGCTTTCGGAGAAATATCAGGCAACCGAGATCAATGCCCGCAAGATCGCTAATGTTTCCGATGGCAATTTTGTTGTTGCAAAGACTCTGCTGCAGGAGGTTGATGAGGACGACTATAATTTTAATTCGTTGCAAAAGTGGCTGAGGCTTTGCTACAGGCTTAACAGTGACGATGTTTTTGAACTGAACAAATTTATTGATGAGATATCAAAAATTGGCCGCGAGAACCAGAAGATATTTTTTAATTATGCCCTGAAGATCATCCGGAATACTTCGCTGATGAATCATGGCAATGAAAAACTACTTAAACTGGTTGAAGATGAAACGGTATTTGTTAAAAATTTTTCCGCGGTGCTCACGGCTCCCCGAATTCCGTATTTTGCCGATGAATTTAATAAAGCGGTATTTCACATCGAGCGTAATGCCAATCCCAAGGTGTTGTTTATGGATCTTTCTTTCAGGCTGAACCAAATTATGCATTCGTAAAATTTTAAAAATTCCTTTAAAATTATTTATCTTTGCGGTAATATGACATGCTATGACGAACGATAAAAACGAATTTCTTACCCGGGGCTGTGCTAACAAACCTAAATCGCATCAGAAAAATGATAAGTTATATAATCATTCGTGTTGCAAACGTAATGCATACGACTGGCTTAAAGATATCACTCCTCCCCAAATTTATCCGGCCTTTCCTTATGCAGAGGTTCGTTTTAAAAACAGCCGCAAAGATTTCTTTTTAATCCCGGATAATTCAGAGTATGCGGTGGGCGATATCATTGCTGTTGAGGCTTCTCCGGGCCACGACATTGGCATCATTACCCTATTGGGTGAATCAGCACGTCTGCAGATGAAGAAAAAACGTGTTAATATCGAAACCCGCGACATAAAAAAAGTTTATCGCAGAGCAAGGCCTTCGGACATCGAAAAATGGGTCAGCGTGGTAACTCCTGAAAACGAAACACTGCAAAAAACGAAAAAGATTACCAGCAACCTGCATTTGTCGATGAAGGTTAATGATGTCGAATGCCAGGGCGATGGAACAAAAGCAACATTTTATTATACTGCAGAAGAACGAGTTGATTTCAGGGAACTTATTAAGATTCTGGCGGAACAGTTCGGTGTTCGTGTTGAAATGCGACAGATTGGAGTGCGCCAGGAAGCCAGCACACTCGGAGGTATCGGCACCTGCGGGCGGGAACTATGCTGTTCCAGTTGGCTGTTCGACTTTAAATCGGTGTCAACCAATACGGCCCGTGTACAGCAAATGACCATCAATCCTCAAAAACTGGCCGGCCAGTGTTCTAAATTGAAATGTTGTCTCAATTATGAATACGATTGTTATGTGGATGCCTTAAAAAATTTCCCTAACACGGATATTCTCATCAAAACAAAAAAAGGATCGGCACAATGCCAGAAAATCGATGTGATAAAAAAGATCGTCTGGTATTCATACGTTGATGACCCCTCAAACATCCTTGCTATTCCTTCTGATGTGGTGAAAAAGATCGTCAGCGATAACGCGAAGGGCATCGTGCCGGACAAACTGGAAGATTTTGCACAAAAGAAAGAAAAGAAAATAGAATTTGAACACTTTGAGGAAGACCTTTCAAAATACGCTGATGACTAAAATGAAAAAGATAACTATGATCGTCGCGTTTTTTCTTTTTCTTTTGATATTCAGCTCATGCGGTTCAGGAATTCTTATCGACAGAAACAAAAAAATTGAAAATTCCGTCTGGAAAAGCGATGATATTGTGAAATTCTCTGTAAATGTTCCCGATACCGTTCAACTGTACAATTTTTATATTGATATCCGGAATTCTTCAGATTATAAATACAGTAATATTTTTCTTTTCCTGAAAACCTTATATCCTAACGGAATGTATTCAGTCGATACTATTGAATGTATGCTTGCTGATAATACAGGTAAATGGCTTGGCAAAGAACATGGGAAAATCATAGATAACCGTGTGCTTTTCAGACAGGGAATACGATTTAAATTATCAGGAAATTATTCATTTGAATTCGAGCAGGCCATGCGCGAGCCTGAACTTGAAGGGATCGAGGATTTTGGTATCAGGATAGACAAATTTGAAACAGAGAAATGAAATGGCGAAAAAAGCTGTAAATACTGAATTTCATAATTATATAAAACGGCTGTGGATTATTTATATTTCAATAATCGGACTGGTCTTGGTTTTGTTTACGTTTATCTCTCTCGGGGTTTTCGGCTTCATGCCGACTTTTGAAGAACTTGAAAATCCACGCAGCAATCTGGCTTCTGAAATTTATTCATCGGATCAGGTGGTTTTAGGAAAATATTATATCGAAAACCGTTCTAATATTCATTTCGAGGATCTGTCCCCCAATGTTGTTAATGCGTTGATCGCTACTGAAGATTCCAGGTTTACGGATCATTCAGGAATTGATGTGCGAAGCCTTTTTCGCGTAATGTTGGGCATGGTTACGGGAAACCGCGGTGCCGGCGGAGGCAGTACGATTACACAGCAACTGGCGAAAAATCTTTTTCCGCGCGATACGAACCAGAATTTTGTAAAGGTTGTCGTAACAAAATTCAAAGAATGGGTTACTGCGGTCAAGCTGGAACACAATTATACAAAACAGGAGATATTAGCGATGTATCTCAACACTGTTGATTTTGGTAACCAGTCGTATGGCATTAATTCAGCCGCGCGTACTTATTTTGACAAAACCCCCGATTCACTGAACATACAGGAGTCGGCCATGCTCATCGGTTTATTAAAGGCGCCTACACGGTACAGTCCGATCAGAAACCCTGAAAATGCAATAAAACGGCGCGAAGTCGTTCTCAAACAGATGGAAACATATGGTTATATCAGCAGCGAACAGTACGATTCCATACGTGTGCTACCGATTGATATGTCGCATTTCCGCATTCAGGACCATACGGCCGGCATGGCAACCTATTTCAGGGAATATCTGAGGATTTTACTGACAAGGGATAAGCCGGACAAAGATAATTATACGGATAAGAAGAGCTATGAAGCAGACATGGAACAATGGGAGAAAAACCCTGCCTACGGATGGTGTAACAAGAACCTGAAATCCGACGGTACCCCTTACAATATTTTTAAAGACGGGCTTCGTATCTATACGACGATCAATTCAAAAATGCAGCGTTATGCCGAAGAGGCTGTAAGTGAGCATATCGGGAAAGAACTGCAGAACGATTTTTATAAACACTGGAAAGGGGTAAAAAGAGCTCCTTACGACTGGCAGGTAAGTGATCAGCAGATCGACAAAATGATCATGCAGGGCGTATACCGTTCCGAGCGTTATCAAAACCTGAAAAAGGAGAATGTCCCTGATGAAAAAATAATGAAAATCTTTAGCACACCCGTTAAGATGAATGTTTTTGCCTGGGGTGGAAATAAGGACACCATTATGTCACCGCTTGATTCCGTGAAATATTATAAGTGGTTTTTACTTGCAGGGCTGATGTCTGTTGAGCCGCAAACCGGCTATGTCAGGGCTTATGTAGGGGGTATCAATTACAAATATTTCCAGTACGATCATGTTTGTCTGGCCAAACGCCAGGTGGGTTCCACGTTTAAACCTTTTGTTTATACGGTTGCCATGCAGGAAGGCGAATTTTCCCCGTGTGCAAAAGTTCCCAATGTGCCCATTACTTTCGATCTGGAAAACGGTCAAAAATGGGAACCCCGTAATTCTGGCAAATACAAAGAAGGTGAGATGATCACATTAAAAGAAGCACTCGCAAACTCCGTAAACTGGATTTCCGCATTTTTAATTAAAAGATATTCTCCGGGACCCGTTGTTAAAGTTGCACGTAAAATGGGTGTCAAAAGCGATATCCCGGAAGTTTATGCTATATGCCTGGGAACACCCGATCTGTCGCTTTATGAAATGGTGGGCGCCATAAATTCTTTTGCCAACGAAGGGGTTTATATTGAGCCGATCTTTGTTACACGCATCGAAGATAAATACGGAAATACCCTTGCCAGCTTTGTGCCCCAAACCCAGGAAGCCATGAGCGAGGAAACAGCCTACCTGATGACAAGCCTGATGCAGGGAGTTGTCGAAAGCGGCACAGGCGCACGATTACGTGGCAAGTATGCATTAACGAATCAGATAGCCGGTAAGACCGGAACCACAGATAACAATTCTGACGGCTGGTTCATGGGATTTGTTCCCAATCTTACTACAGGGGTATGGGTTGGCTGTGAAGACCGCAGCATACATTTTCGCAGTACCTCTCTCGGTCAGGGAGCCAATATGTCATTACCAATATGGGCTTTATACATGAAAAAAGTTTATGCTGATAAGTCGCTGAATATTCGTCCTTCTGATAATTTTTCAAAACCTTCAAAACCATTGTCTGTTGAGATAGATTGTGGAAAATACAACCAGGAAAATCACCCGATCAATTTTGATAATAAGAACTTTTAGGTGCATTTCTTAATAAACGCGTTCCTTTTGTTAATAAATCCTTTGCAGGAATTAAAATGATTGTTTGCAAAACAATATCTTTGTAAAAAATCAAACTGTATGAGTGAACCGATAAAACACGAATGCGGTATTGCCTTTATCCGTTTATTAAAACCACTCGAATACTACCAGTCAAAATACGGCACGTCGCTCTACGGGCTGAACAAACTGTCGTTGCTGATGGAAAAACAGCACAACAGGGGGCAGGATGGAGCCGGAATAGTCTGCTTAAAACTGGATCTTGAACCGGGCATGCGTTTTATTAATCGCCTACGTTCGAATTCTTCAAAAGCCATCACGGATATTTTTACCCGTGCCTATGCCGATCTGAAAGAAATCAGGAAAAATAAGCCATCATTATTTAATGATGTAAACTGGCTGAAACATAATTCGGAATTCATTGGCGAAATGTATCTCGGACATCTACGATACGGAACTTTTGGAAAGAACAGCATTGAAACATGCCACCCGTTCATTCGCGAAAATAACTGGAAGACAAAAAATATCGTACTGGCAGGAAATTTCAACCTGACGAATGTTGATGAACTTTTTAATAAACTGATCAGCCTGGGCCAGCATCCTGTAGAAACTACGGATACCATTACCATACTGGAAAAGATCGGGCATTTTCTTGATCAGGAAAACGAAGAACTATATCAGTCCTATAAAGCTCAGGGCATAAGTAAAAAGGATGTTTCCGTGCTGATCGCCAAAAACCTGAATGTGCAGAGAATGCTTGCCCGTGCTGCGAAAGACTGGGACGGAGGTTATGTGCTGGCAGGCATGATCGGCCATGGCGATGCTTTTATCATGCGTGACCCTTCGGGTATCCGCCCTGCTTATTATTATGCCGATGATGAAGTGATCGTAGCTGCTTCGGAACGTCCGGTGATCATGACCTCTTTCAATGTGCCCATTGAAGAGATCAAAGAAATAGATCCGGGCAAAGCTTTAATTGTAAAAAAAGACGGATACTACAACCTGTCTAAGTTCATTGACGCACAGAAAAGGAAGTCCTGCTCCTTTGAAAGCATCTATTTTTCCAGAGGCACAGATAAAGATATTTATCTGGAACGTAAGAAACTGGGCAGTTTTTTGGTGCCATCCATTTTGAAAGCGATTGACTATGACATTGAAAACACCGTTTTTTCATATATCCCCAACACGGCGGCAGTTGCGTATTACGGCATGATGGATGCGCTGGAAAAGTTTTGCGATGGCGTGAAAAAAGACAGAATCCTGCAGGCAGGAAAAAATATTTCAGCGAAGGAACTTAATAAAATACTGGCATTCCATCCCCGTTTTGAAAAGGTGGCAGTAAAAGATATGATACTGCGCACTTTCATCACGCAGGAAAAAGACCGCGATGACCTTGTGGCTCATGTTTACGATGTTTCTTACGGCATTATCCGCGATCAGGTGGATACGGTTGTTGTGGTTGACGACTCTATTGTCCGGGGGACTACTTTACGCGAAAGCATCATCCGTATGCTCGACCGTCTGAACCCGAAACGGATCATCATTGCTTCATCTGCACCCCAGATACGTTATCCGGACTGCTATGGTATTGATATGGCAAAATTGAACGATTTTGTGGCATTCAAGGCAGCCATTGAATTGTTAAATGAAACGGGCCAGAAAGAAGTTATCGGCAGGGTGTACAAAAAGTGTAAAGCACAGGAGCACCAGCCCAAAGAGAAAATTGTAAACTACGTGAAGGAAATCTATGAGCCTTTTACCCCGGAACGTATTGCTGAAAAAATCACAAAAATTCTTGTAACAAAAGATATCCAAGCCGGTGTGCAAATTATTTATCAAACCATCGATGATCTTCATGCCGCCTGTCCAAATAATACCGGCGACTGGTACTTTACCGGTGACTATCCGACACCAGGCGGGAACAAAGTGGTGAACCGCTCATTCATCAATTATATCGAAAAAAGGGATGAACGGGGTTATCAGATGAATTTGCTTGCGGATTGAAAACGAATAAAATATCAAAAAAAATCCCTCTGCATTTTCTTTGAAGGGATTTTTTCAGAATCAGCTTGTTATTCAATGATAAGCTTCTTAATACCAATACCATCATTCCCGCTTATTTTAATAATATATACCCCGGAATGTAATGAAGAAATGTTGATTTCTGTTGTCTTTTTTAAAATTGGAAATCTTTGAATTAGTTTGCCGTCAACACTGAAAATTTCAGCAAAAGAATTATCATTTGGATAAACATTAAATTCAATAGTAATCGTTTCTTCTGCAGGATTCGGATAAATCTCAAATGTAGTGGTGGCATTATCATAACTGTTTATTGAGGCTGTTGTGCTGCTGGCAATATTCGATCTTGTTGAATAATAGCTTGTTTTTGAAGCTGTGCAGGGGTTAGGATTGACGGCTTCAATCTGATAATAAACATTTCCAACAGGAGGAGTAAGGTCGGTATAAGAATTTAATGTGCTGGCTATTGTTGTCAGCAAGGTCATATTTGAAGGGCTTGTTCCTCTATAAATGTTGTATGAAGAAAATGTAAAGCCTTCATAATAACTCCATATTAGATTAAAAGTGTTACCCATGCCCTGGTTTATTGTAAGGTGAATTGATTTGTGATAATTACTGAGGGCGGTTTCTGCTCCGCAGGTATCTACAGCCGATATTTTATAACGATAAGCCTGTTGCATGGGATTAGCCGTATTATCTGTAAATATGCTTAATGAGCTATAATTTACCGTGCCAAGTAAGTTGAAAACATTTGCCTGATTTCCTTCTCCATAAATATTAAAGTGATCAATGGCATTTGTAACAGGTTCATTCCAGATAATCACATTATGCCCTGTAACACTATCTACACTTACAAGACAGATGTCCGGATTACCGAGCGGTGATGAACCAACAAGATACGGCAATGATTGAGTAACACAAGCATTAACATCGCCCACCTGTACTGTATAGTTGCCCGATGTAGTAACAGTGATGTTTTGGGTTGTAGCGCCGTTTGACCACAGATAAGATGAGGCACCGGCGGGAGCTTCGAGCAAAACACTTCCCCCTCCGCAATATGTTAAGCTGCCTGTTGCTGTGATTGTTGGTACTGCAGGAGGATTATTAAGAGTAACTGTTACTATGTTTGATGTAACAGGGCATCCATACACTATTATCGTTACGCTATAATTACCTGAAGCGCTTGCAATAAAGCTGTTTGCATTGTTTCCTGCAATAGCCACCCCATTATAATTCCATTGGTACGTGGCGCCGGAAACAGCATTACAGGTGAGAACAACCGGGGTTCCTATGCATCCGGAAATTGGTCCCGCAGGGGTAACACTTGCAGTGTGCGTGCAGTTTGAGCCGCCGGCGCAGAAAATCCAGTCATCACGGAAAACGGTCTGGGAACAGCCGCTTGAAATGCTGGTGGCAATCAGGCTTACATCATACAATCCGTTTTGAGCATATTGGTGGAAAACCGTGGCATTATTAGATTGTAATGTTGCCCCATCACCAAAATGCCATGTAAAATTATAATTACTGATGCTGGGAGTAAGATTGTTGAACTGTACAGCAAAAGGGGGTGTGTATATAAGTTGCTGGTTTGCGCTGAAATCAACACCAAAGTTTGGCGGGGTGACTGTAATAGTAATGTTATCATAAGAAGAGCAAACGCCATCCGATACCATTACGGCATAAGCTGTCGTCTGTAAAGGGTTTGCTGAAGGGTTGTGTATTGTTCCTGAACTTAAACCTGTTGTCGGAGACCATGCGTAAACAAGAGAATTACTGCCGTTATATGTTGTATTGGCATTAAGCATTACTGAATTTCCACAACTTATCGTCTGGTTATTACCTGCGTCAACACTCAGGTTAATGACGGTAGCTGTTACGGGCACACGGGCGCTTTCGCAACTGTCAAAATTTGAAACATAATAGATGGTTGTTGTGCTCAGGGATGGAGTATTGAATGAGGGGCCAACATTCACAATATTGCCGCCTGCCGGTGCATTATACCATATATACATGTTGCCGCCGGAAGCATGTAAAGATACTGAACCAGCCCCGCAGCGGGAGGCTCCTGTTGTTGAAGGTAGTGATGCTGAACATGCTTGAATTACATTTACAAAGATTGGAACTCTTGGACTTTCACATCCATTAACGGTTTGCGATACGTAATAAGTTGTTGAGCCAATATTCGCTGTACTTGGTGTTGGTGCAGTAATAGAGCCTATGCCTCCCGTGGGCTGGGTGTACCATAACAAATTGCTTCCCGATGCAGTTAAGGGATTTGCAGAGGCATTTTGATAATAGGTTATTGGACTTGTCACAGTTGGGCTCGCAGGAATTGGATTTACAACAACTGTAATACTTGCACGTGAACTCTCGATACCGCCAATCGTTTGAGAAACATAATATACAGTTGTGCCAACACTTGCCGTACCTGGCGTTGGAGCTGTGACTGACCCGGTTCCACCTGTTGGTGTGGTGTACCATAATAAATTGGTACCGGTAGCGGTTAGTGGAACAGCGGTTTCGTTTTGACAATAGGATATTGGCGAACTTACAATCGGAGGATTAGTAGAGCCTGTTGGGTGAACCCAAACCACCATGGGCATAAAACCATCATATCCGTTTGGATAGGTAGTACAGGTAACGCAAACCGGAGTGCCAATTATAGTATTCCAAACATCAACAAGAACTGTAAGGCTAATATATCCGGCGCTACCGGATGGCGGTGTTCCGGTGAATAAAATGCATTCTGCAACACCGGCAGGAAATTCGCAATTTGAAGGGTTACATACAAAATTCAGCCAGGCTGGTTTGTTGGGTATGCTTCTGATCGTTATATGATGCAGGTTGACATGTCCACCCCCACCGATATAGGCGGTATCCGGACAAATATAGGTTACAAACATGCTAAATGGAGTAAGTTCTGTTACCTCAATTGTGTCTGGGGACATTTCACCGTTTCCTTCAGGATCAGTAACACTTGGATCGGGAGTACATTGGCCAAACGCAAAGCCTGTGGAAAACATAAACAGGATTGCAAAAACAAAAAAAAGTAATGTCTTTTTCATGATGGTATTCTTTTAAAAAATGATTTAATGATTTTACAAATAATATAGTGGCAAATATAATAAATTATTAATGACAAATTAAAAGTTGTAAAACTTATTATGTAACTGCCCTAAAAAAACGGATTATTCTTCCTCTCATTTCCGATAGTGGTTTTCGCCATGTGCCCCGGATATACGGTGTAATCATCGCTCAGTGTCATCAATTTATTTTTTATGCTGCTGATCAACAAATCGTAATCGCCTGTGGGAAGGTCGGTGCGGCCAATGCTATTGTGGAACAAGACATCACCGGTAAACACCATTTTTTGTGCATGGTTAACAAAACAGACGCTCCCTTCAGCATGGCCCGGAGTATAAAGCACCTCAAGTTTATCGCTGCCAAGACTTATCTGTTCGCCTTCATTGATAAAGCCTGCCGGTGTTATTGCCCGTTCCAGTTCAAAGCCGAACACAGAAGCATAACCAACAGAAGCACGTAAAAACTCTTTGCCTGCCGGGTGTATCCATGCGCCGACACCGAATTTTTCTTCGAGATGTGCTATACCAAGTATATGGTCTATATGGCAGTGGGTAATGATGAACTTTTCAACTTTATATTTTGATGTTTTAAGAAAATCATCAAAACTTGTTTGTTCCGCTTTCGAATAACACCCCGGGTCAATAATGAGGCACTCGTTATTCTCGTTTGCCAGAACATAGGTGTTCACACCAAAGTCATTGAACTGAAAGGTTTTTACTGTTAACATGGTTTTTTATTTTTTTATTTCAAACATTCTTGGTTTTAACTCCTTTCGGAGAAAACATTACAACTGGCAGGATAATTAAAGGGATAATTTGGCATTATAGAATCAGTTTATACTTCTTACACAAATAATCTCTTCCGGTATTTAAAGAATATTTTAATAATTTTTTTTATTAATGTCCGATAAAAATACATCTCGTCCCTACGGGACTTTTTCTTTCTTTTATCAACCTATCTACCAATATTTTGTCCCATACGGGACAGTTCCAGAGGAACTAAATATTGGTAGAATAAAAAAGAGCCCTCGAAACAACAAGTCCCGTAGGGACGAGATATATCATGCATTACACGTTTTCTGTTTATTTTATCCGGACAACAGTGAATTTTTTTCAAAAATAAGCATTTAACGAGTGTCTGAATTAGAAAATGTAATAGTTTTTTTTGTGCAAAAAATATTATTCAAAAAAGTTTAGTGGTTTATTAAAAGTATGCCTAAAAAAACTAAATTTGCGCGACAAATAAAAAAATCATTTATTTAATAACGTAATAATCTATATGAAAAAAATACTTATTGTAGGAGCTGTCGGTCAGATTGGCTCCGAGCTTACCATGGAACTCCGCAGGATTTACGGTAATGATAACGTTGTTGCCAGCACCCGTAAATCACCGCCTTCCGAAATTGTTGCCAATTCAGGGCCTTTTGAATATTTTGATATTCTGAATAAACAAGCGATGGCTGATGTTTGCAAAAAATACGGTGTCGATTGTATCATTAACATGGCTGCTATTCTTTCCGCTGTGGGAGAACAGAACCCCCTGATGGCCTGGGACATCAATATGAACGGCCTCATCAATGTGCTGGAAATTGCCCGTGAAATGAAAATGTCACAGGTACTCTGTCCGAGTTCCATAGCCGTATTCGGCCCCGGAACCCCGCTGGATTGTGCACCGCAGGAAACCGTTCTGCACCCGTCAACCATGTATGGGATTACGAAAGTTGCAGGAGAATTAATGTGTGATTATTATGTAAAAAAATACGGGCTTGATGTCCGCGGGCTGCGTTATCCAGGTATCATCAGCAATGAAACCCTTCCCGGCGGAGGAACTACAGATTACGCTGTTGCCATATATTACGATGCTGTAAAATACGGAAAATATACCTGTTTTGTAAAAGAAGACACGCGCCTGCCGATGATGTACATGCCCGACTGTCTGAAAGCTACTGTTGACCTGATGCAGGCTGACTTTTTAAAACTAAAACACCATAGCGACTTCAACGTGGGCGCCATGAGTTTTTCAGTAAAAGACCTTGCCGACAGCATTAAAAAATATATGCCTGACTTTACCATCACCTACGAACCGGACTTCCGTCAGGCTATTGCCGACAGTTGGCCCGATGCAGTTGATGATACTGCTGCCCGTGCAGAATGGGGATGGAAACCGGCCTACGATCTTGATGCCATGACTCAGGATATGCTGAAAGTTATCGGCGAAAAACACAAAAAAGGATTAATTTAATATTTTAAACACAAGGAGATTATCATATGCAAACAAAAATGAAAGCTTATCTGGGTGAAGAGCTCCAGAAACTTGAAGAACAAAAACTTTTTAAACACGAACGTATTATTGAAAGTCCGCAAGGCGCCGAGATCGTAGTAAAAGGCAAAAAATGCCTGAACTTCTGTGCCAATAATTACCTTGGCCTTTCATCACATCCCGAACTTATTAAAGCTGCACACAAGGAAATTGATAACCGTGGTTACGGGTTGTCATCGGTTCGTTTTATTTGTGGCACACAGGACATCCACAAAGAACTGGAAAGCAAAGTTTCTGAATTCCTCGGAATGGAGGACACCATCCTCTTTTCATCGTGCTTCGACGCTAACGGCGCTGTTTTTGAACCTTTATTGGGTGAAAATGATGCGATCATCACCGATGCACTCAATCATGCCTCCATCATCGACGGTATCCGCCTGTGCAAGGCGCAGCGCTGGATATACAAACATGGCGACATGCGCGATGTAGAAGAGATCGACCCGGCTAACGATAAAATGGCCAAAGGCCTCGAACGCTGCCTGAAAGAAGCCCGCGAAAAAGGCTGCCGTTTTGTTATGGTTGCTACCGATGGTTC
>CAZMPB010000074.1:0-14407 GCA_964567775.1 uncultured Bacteroidales bacterium | reverse complement strand
ATTAACATTATTATCAACATTATCAATAAGTTACGAGTTTTGTCATGTACTAAGACAAATTTTATAAAAAAAAATTATGGGTGCGCATTAGAAGTTCCAGAATGCCTAATCCTGGATTTATTCACCTCATTAATGATTATTAACACCTCAAAAAATGATTTAGCCCGGAAAGACCAACCTATTTGCCGGGGGGCCCGGTTCTGTCCAGTTGCTGTCAGCTTTGATCAGGCGAATAAGCTCGTCCAGCGCTTCGGATTCATCGATGTTTTTGAGCACGACCTGTTTTTTGCGGTAAAGATTTATTTTTCCTGCCGAGGCGCCCACATAACCATAATCGGCATCGGCCATTTCGCCGGGTCCGTTCACAATGCAGCCCATCACCCCTATTTTGAGATGCTTCAGGTGCGAAAGTTTTTGGGTAAGGATACTCAGGGTGCCTTCAACATCATACGAAGTCCGCCCGCAGGTGGGACACGCTATAAATTCTGCTTTGCTTTGCCGCAAACCCATCGTCTGCAAAATGCCAAACATCAATGTTGGTAAGGATGATTTATCGGCTCCGGTATCAATGCAAATCCCATCAGCCAGGCCATCTGCAAGAAAACACGCCAGGTCGGCCGGCGCCTGTAACAACAGATCCCCGGAACTGCAAAAATATTTTTTATATAACACCAGTGGGAGCATGTTTCCGGCGAGCCTCAGCTCAACAAGTTTGTTACACAACTCGGGCAGATCGTCTACCGTGCCGAAATCAAAAAGCAGGATCTTTGACCCTTCATCTGAATGTTGTTTCAAAAGCCGGGAATCATCGAGGTCTTTAGCTGTCAGATAAGTAAAACCAATACTATCCGGGCTGTCCGGCCTTTTCAGGCATTGGTGTTTCATATCCAGGTATAGATCCGGCGAAAATTCAGAAGAGGGCGCCGGTCCGATTCCGGGGTATATACATAAGGGCTTTTCATCCCCGCCAATCCCGCCAATATTGACCGTTTCATATTTTGAATACTCATACTTCCGGGTATGGTCAACCAATTTTTTTTCAGCAGAAAAAGCTTTGACCAAATACCTGGCCACAGGAATTTCATTAACAGAGTTTTCAGTCAGCGAAACCCGGATGGTATCACCGATACCTTCCATCAGCAGTTCGCCGATGCCTGCTGCCGATTTTATACGGGCGTCCGTGCCGGCCCCGGCCTCGGTAACGCCCAGGTGAAGCGGGTAATCATAACCGGCAAATTCCATACGGGAAACAAGCAGACGATAGGCATAGATCATCGTTTTGACATCACTCGATTTCATCGACAGCACCAGGTTGTGAAAATCGTGATGACGGCAGATATCAATATATTCCATCGCTGAAACGACCATACCCTCTACGGTATCGCCATAACGCGAGGTGACCCTTTCAGATAAAGAGCCATGATTGACCCCGATACGAATGGCAGTACCGTGTTCTTTGCAAATTGCTAGTAATGGTTTCAGCCTCAGGCTTATATTTTCAAGCTCCTGCCGGTACTGGGTATCGCTGTACATCAATTTTTTTGGCCCCGTGGTTTTTTTATCCACATAATTCCCGGGGTTTATCCGGACCTTCTCAACGATACGAGCCGCAACTTCCGCGGCCTGTGGTTGAAAATGAATATCAGCTATCAGGGGGACAAAACAGTTTTTTTCGGCCAGCGCCTGTTTTATGTTTTTCAGGTTTTCGGCTTCTGCCGTGTTCCGGGCAGTGATCCTTACCAATTGGCAACCGGCATCGACCAGTTCAAGAGTTTGCCTGACGGTAGCGGCAGTGTCCATGGTGTTGGTATTGGTCATCGACTGGACAAGAACAGGGTTTTTACCGCCAAGCACCAGATTGCCTATATGTATTTCGCGGGGGATCACAGGTTCTGAAAATTTCAATTAGATGACAAAATTAATCTATTTTAAAGAAATGACGCCGAAAGGAGGTTCACATACCAGAACTTTGTATGGATAATCCGGCAAGAGCCACCACGGTTTTCCAATTTCTGCAGCTTGCTTTCACATGAAGTTTCTTTTCAAAAAAGTCGTTGGAAAGCCTGGTGTCTTGATATTTGCCGGGGATATACAGAAAAACATTCTGGTCAATTATTACAAACTCATCAGGTTCACATATAAAATTAGAAATACTTTCTATTTCCGATTTTCCCGGACTATCAGATAATACCGTCAAAAAACATTTTTCAGTATCCGGATTTTTCCTTTTTAAAAAAGGGTTTATTGAAATAATTTGCTGCCATTGCTCAAGCGTCCTGATAACCATAGGCACTTCAAAACCGTATTTTTCTTTAATCTTATTTTCAATTTTCCCAACAAGATCCGGCGCTGATTTGTCCTCACCCGCACTGAAAACGACATTACCGCTTTGTATGTATGTCATCACATTCTTCAGATCCATATCTTCATACAATTTTTTCAGATCAGCCATCAGAATTTTTCTTTGTCCGCCTACGTTGATGCCTCTTAATATGGAAATGTAAGATTTCAATGCAGTTTAATTGGGTTAAAAAAAAATAAAAGCGGCCAAAGTGCCGCTTTTATTTTATACAAATTCTGAATTAGTACATCAGATGCTTCTTGCTGGAGTTTTTCCATCCCGCATCGCTTTTATAATCTGCAAAATAAATGACCAGATCGGCATCGCTTTTATAGTCGCAGAAATATATCGTCACATCCGCATCACTTTTATAATCGCAAAAATACCACAAACCTTCATTGCCGCTGGCATCGCTGGAATATGAACATTTATAAACCACCAGGTCGGCATCGCTTTTATAGTCGGCAACGAAAACCTTTACTTTAGCATCGCTCTTATATTCGCAGGAATATACCTTTTGTGCCTGAACTGAAGACATACCCATCAGTACAGCAAACACTAACAAACTTACCTTAACTAATTTTTTCATTTTATCTGGTATTAATTATTCTGACTTCTGATTTCTTAATTCTGATTTTTCCGCCTCTGCGGACTTCTGACTTCCTAATTCTGACTTCTGATTTCATAGACATAGTTTTCCATGATAGGATTTGAAAGCAATTCTTTGCAGGCCTTATCCAGTCTTGCCTTGGCAGTTTTTTCGTCTTTTGCCTCAATTTCAACAGACAGGTGCTTCCCGATGCGGACATCGGTAATTTCTGTAATACCCATATTTTTCAGTCCCGAAATAACGGCTTTGCCCTGCGGGTCGAGCAATTCTTTTAAAGGCATGATGTCAATTTCAGCTTTGAATTTCATATTTATTGTTTTTTTCTTTTTACGAACAAATCAATTAACGAAAGAATGATATACAAAATTATAATAAAAGGAACAGCGGCAAAATAAAAAAGTAAAATAAAGATCAGCGACAAAATGATAAAAACATACCGGATGCTGTTCCCGCTCCAGCCAAACGTTTTGAATTTCATGGCGATCAGCGGCAGAGGTGAAACCAGCAGGTAAGAGAATACGAGCGTTACAGGTATCAAAAATGCCGGGTGCAGGATAAAATAGGGCAAACTGTCAAGCCACGGCAGCCACGACGGGAATCCTTTTCCTAAGGTCAAGGGAACCAGTGCGAAAATCAGTAAAGCATTGGCAGGTGTGGGCAGGCCGATAAAGTGATCGGTCTGCCGTTCATCAATATCAAACTTGGCCAGCCGCCAGGCCGAAAATACCGGAATCATAAATGCTATAAAGGCAACATAAGCGGGCAATCCGGTATCCCAGAAATCCAAACCGCGCTCTAGTAAAAGAAACATAGCAATTCCGGGAGCCAGGCCGAAAGAAATAACATCCGAAAGCGAGTCGAGCTGTTTGCCCATCTCTGATTTCACATGCAGCAGCCGGGCTACAAAACCATCGGCAAAATCAAAAACGGCAGCGGCAAGAATAAAATAAACAGCCAGCATCAGCTCATCCCTGAAAAGAAAATAAATGGCAAAGCTCCCGCACAGCAGGTTTAGGCTGGTAACAAAATTGGCAATATTTGTTTTGATCGATTTCATAAGATTTTATACAAAAATAATTATTTCATTTTACAATGACTCATAATCTTTTCGCTTAATTTTGTTTAATAAATACACAGCAAAATGAAAAACTATCTCAACCTGATGGTTGTTGCCGTATGCATCATTTTCTTCTCATGCTCCGGCAATAAAAAACAGGAAAAAACCAATGAACCGGTCATTGAATATGGAAAGGTCAACACGAAAGTCAAATGCCAGAAAAACCGCACTCATTCTTATGCGGCCTATTTACCCTCTTCCTATTCCGAAGAAAAAAAATACCCGGTGGTCATTTGTTTCGACCCCAGCGGCAATGGCGCCGCACCGCTCGATTCACTTAAGGACGAAGCGGAAAAGCTGGGATATATCCTGATAGGTTCCAACGTGTCTAAAAACGGCACACCCTGGGATGCTACTGCCGCGCATTACGATGTGCTGCTTGCAGATATCATGGAACGCTTCGGCGTCGATCAGTCAAGGATCTATACCTGCGGGTTTTCGGGCGGTTCGCGGGTGGCAAGCTCCATCGCCATCCTGAAAGGCGGCATTGCGAACGTGATAGGCTGTTCTGCCGGATTTCCCCAATTGAAAGAATCCATAAAAACCAGGTTCGATTACATCGGATTTACCGGCAGTGAGGATATGAATTATGCCGAAATGGTCAACCTCGACGGAGCACTCGAAAAAAACGGCATGAGGCACCAGCTGATCATCTTTGACGGGACGCACGCCTGGCCGCCAAAAGAGGTGCTTTCAGAAGCTTTCACATGGATGGAACTCAATGCCATGAGGGACAAAAAAAAGCCGGAAGATAAAACTTACATCGACAAAAATTTGTCTGATCTTAAAACCAAACTGGAGAAAATTCAAAAACAGGGAAACGTATACAATGAGTATCTGCTGACAAAAAAGATCGTCACCTATTTTAAGGGATTGGCTGACATTAAAACTTATGAAGAGTCGCTCGCCCGGCTCGAAGCCAATGCTGCCGTAAAAAGCGGCATCAGTAACAACATTCTGAACTTAAAGAAAGAGCTTGCCATGCAACAAAAATATGCACCCAAACTTTCCAGTGAAAATGCTGCCTGGTGGAAAAACGAAATTGCCTACCTGAACAGATTCATTGCTCTTTCGCCTAATGAAGACGAAAAACATATAGTGAAGCGGGTGCTCGAATACCTTAGCCTCTCGGCATATTCAGCAAGCTCGTCCTTGTACGGCCAGAATAATTTTGCCGAAGCAGAACATTATATTGAGCTATACGCGATCATCGACGCCGACAACCCCGAACCGGAATTTATGTATGCCCGAATCTTTGCCCGTAAAAAAGATGCTGACAAAACGATGGAACATCTTAAGAAAGCCGCCGATCTTGGCTTTGCTGACAAGTCGCGCATCGATAACGATACTATTTTTCTGAAGTTTAATGAAGATAAGCGTTTTGCTGAAATAACCGGCATCATTGAAAAAAATAAAAAATAAATATTGTCTGAAATAATTTTTGAGGTTTGTGCCAACTCGCTGCAATCGGCTCTGGCAGCACAAGACGGTGGCGCCCATCGTATCGAACTCTGTTCAAGCCTGCACTCAGGAGGCCTTACACCTTCGGCTGCCACCATAAAATTAACGGTTCAAAAGCTCAGCATACCCGTCTTTGTCCTGATACGTCCGCGTGCCGGCAACTTTTTATACAGCGGGTATGAATTTGAGGTAATGAAAGAAGATATCCGTTACGCAAAAAGCTGCGGAGCTGCCGGCGTGGTTTTCGGAATATTAAATGCCGATGCAGAAATAGATATTGAACGCTGTACAGAACTTGTGAATCTGGCAAAGCCCATGCAATCAACATTTCACAGGGCTTTCGACAGGGTAATGAGTTCCGGCTCAGCCCTGGAAGATGTTATAAAAACCGGCGCCCACCGCGTACTGACCTCCGGGCTGGATGAAAAAGCGGTAAACGGCAAGAAAACCATAAAAAATCTGGTCGGACAAGCCAACGGACGGATAGCCATCATGGCAGGCGGAGGAATTAATCTGCAAAATGCCGAAGAAATAATATGCGACACCGGCGTCGAAGAAATTCATGCCTCCTGTTCAGTTTCGGTAAACAGTAAAATGACGTGGCTTATCCGGTTTTCGTCCTTTGACCTGGGTTATTGCCACACAATAACCAATACCGCTACTGTCCGGAAAATGCTTGATATTATTAATAAAATTGAATCTTGATTATGCTGAAAAAAATACTGCTATCCGTGGTGGCATTGTGTTGTGGCCTGCTGGTCACAGGGCAGAACAAAAGCATGCATTTTATTACCGATACAGTATATCGCCAACAGCTTGAAAAAGATTTTGAAAAACAAAAAGGGATCACCACGGGCAGGGCAGAAAAATTGTATACTGTGCTCAAAAGCCCGCTAACCCTTGCAGAAGAAGAGGCTCTTACATTTCTTTATGCTTACATGCCGCTGAGCGACCTTGCCGATTACGACGGTGATTTTTTTCTTGAGCAGGTCCGGATGTCGCTATTGGCAAAAGAAACCTTCCTGTGGGGAAAAAATATCCCTGAAGAGATTTTCAGGCATTTTGTCCTGCCTTGCCGCATCAACAATGAGAACCTGGACACCGCCCGGAAAGTTATTTTTTACGAACTGAAAGACCGTATCAAAAACCTCTCTATGCACGATGCCGCGCTGGAGGTGAACCACTGGTGCCACGAAAAAGTTAGTTATAAACCCACCGATGCACGCACCAGCGCACCTTTAAGCACCATCAGGACCGCTTATGGCCGCTGCGGCGAAGAATCCACGCTTGCCGTTACGGCTTTCCGCGCCGTGGGTATTCCTGCACGGCAGGTATACACTCCACGCTGGGCACATAGCGACGACAACCATGCATGGGTGGAGGTTTGGATCGAGGGAAAATGGCATTTTCTGGGTGCCTGCGAACCCGAACCCGATCTTGATATCGCATGGTTTTCAGGCCCTGTACTCAGGGCGATGCTCTGCAACACGACGGTGTATGGCAGATACACGGGAATCGAAGAAATATTGAATAGTGCTGATATTTTTACTCAGGTAAACCTGATCGGAAACTATGCCCCCTCAAAAAAACTCTTTGTTAAAACTGTGGATGAAAATTCAAAGCCCATTGAAAATGCCACTGTGGAATTTCAGTTGTATAATTATGCTGAATTTTATCCGCTGGCCAAAAAAAACACGGATATCAACGGCATAACATCGTTGACAAGCGGACTGGGCGATCTGCTGATATGGGCTTATTCTGGTGACAAGTTCGGATTCGCAAAGATCACCGTCGAAAAAACCGATACGGCAATTATCTGCCTCAACCGTACAGCTATAGAAAACGAATCCCTCGACATGACCTTTGTCCCGCCGGTGCCGCGCCAGCCAAAAGTTCCCGACGAAAAAGGCAAAAAAGAAAATGAGATTCGTCTGCAAAACGAAGATAAAATAAGGGCGGGCTATGAATCTACATTCATCGACTCTCTTGCCGACTGCACCATCGCAAAGCAATATGAACTGAATGGCGATTCTGTATGGATGTTCCTGAAACAAAGCCGCGGCAACTGGAATGAAATTGCAAAATTCATACAGGCGGGAGCCGCCATCAGCAAGGTTTATACGTATCAAATCCTTGCAAACATCTCTCAGAAAGACCTGCGCGACACGCCCTGTGCTGTTCTGCTCGGGCACCTGCAAAACACAGATGCAACATTTGTCAATTCCAACAATATTTCTATGGATCAATTTTTCAAATATGTCCTGAATCCGCGAATAGCCGGAGAAATATTGTCGGATTATAAAAAATATTTTCAGCAGGAATTTGATAAAACAAGGATACAAAATATGCAGAAAGATCCGGTGCTGCTGGTAAAATATGTAGCCGAAAATATTGCCGTTTCTGCCACCGCCAATTACTCTCGCAATCCCCTTACTCCGGCCGGCACACATCAATTAAAAAATGCAGATGCTGTTTCCCGCGATATTTATTTTGTGGCTCTCTGCCGCAGCTTTGGCATTCCGGCACAGATCAACCCCGCCACAAAACAGCCTGAATATTTTTACAACAAACAGTGGACACAGGTTTATTTCGAAAAAAATGATATCGTCAATACGCCCAAGGCAGGCCTTACGCTTACTGTTGATAAGACTACGACAGATTTTAAGCCCGTCTATTACACTCATTTTACCCTGGCCCGCTATGATAATGGCGTGTACCGTTCACTCGATTACGAAGAAAGCAGCCTGTTCGATAATTATCCTGCAACTATAACTATTGACACCGGCCATTATATGATAGTTACCGGGCTGCGCAACAACGACGGCGCCGTCAGCACGCATATTCAATTTTTTGTTTTGGGAGCAGGGGAGCACAAATCAGTACAACTGAAATTCCTGCAGACAGAAGAACAGCCGAAAAGCCTGGGGCTTCTTCCCTTCAGCAGTACTTTTCAAAACACCAAAAACAATAAAACCGAAAAACTTGAAAGTTATATCTATCAGAAAGGCCTTATCCTCGGCTGGCTCGAGCCCGACCGTGAGCCGACCAAACATACCTTGTCTGATTTCAAACAACTAAAAGCTGAGTTCGAAAAATGGGGTGGCGGCATCCTGTTCGTATTACCCGAAGACAAAGCGGGCAGCGGCTTTAAGGCAGAAATGTTTTCCGATCTTCCCGCACAGTCAGTATTCGGTATTGATAAAAACGGCCTTCTCTCCCTTGCCGAAAAAACTCTGAATTATTCTTTCAACAAAAACTACCCGGTTTTTCTTGTCCTTGACAAAACGGGCAATATCCTTGACTACTCCTCCGGCTATAAGATCGGCAGAGGCGAGCAGATGGTGAAACTGTTGAAATACCTGAAGTAACCGAGAGCGGATCTAATGTATTTTACCCTTACTGGATCAATAATTTCCTTTGATAAACCTCATTATCAACTACTCTTATTATATACGCCCCCTTCAACATTTTTGTCAAGTCAATTTTCAAAGTGCTTGAATTGATATTATTGTTGGTGTATATTTTTTTACCTTCAATAGTGTAAATTTCAACAGAAGATGGCAGTTTTCCCGGATCGTCAAAATCAATGTTTACAAAGTCTGAAGCAGGATTTGGATATATCTGACAATTTAATAGTTGACTTTCATTTACCGTGGTGGTAGTATTTACAATAATATCGTTAATACTACGGGGCAACAATTTATACAAATCAAAAACATATGTAACGACCCCTGTTACACTATAATTACTGTTTAATGCGGGTGTATAAAGATAAAAAAAGTCGTCAACGATAATTGTATCTCCGTCAAACATTTTCCATTCCCCATACATATTCAAAATCTCGGTACAATTTCCATTCAATACCTGAACCAGAACACCCTCATATTGTTCCGATTTTGCTAAAGAAGCTGAAACTACTGAAGGATTAGGAGGATTGGCCCCACTGTATACAACCGTACATTCCGTTAAATTTTGAATTTGAGTATTGTTATAATATTCAGCTACGGTTCCCGTCAGACTTACCACATCCCCAATGTTCATTGTACTTGCGTAAGGAATACTATAAACATATACGCCATTCCATGCCCCACTGCCATCCTGTAAATAAAATCCATTATTATTTTTGGCAGTTACTACTCCCATGGTATTTATGCTTTGATTTTTATAGGGCGAATCTCCTGAAACATCCGTAGTATACTGAATATCATGAATGGTTACATTATTTACAGCGCCTGTCGTAATTGTAACATCATCAATCTGAATATCATCAATATCACCAAAAGTCAATTGTACAGATAATATGAATTCAGCAGTAGTAGACGTTACTGAAGCAATGACGCTTTGAGTTTGCAATGACCATGCCGGTGAATTTACTATAATGTAATTATTGTAAGTATAATTTGTACCGTCGTACAAGCCAACCCTAATACTTCCGTGTCCTCTGACCCAAAAACTAACATTATATGATAATCCCTGGGTAATTGATAAGGGTTGTGTTGTAAACCGTTTATGAGTAGATTCCCGGTTAACTAAACGACAAGAATACATGCCGCTATGAGCGCTACCCGAGTATGGCATAATACTGTCTGCTTCAAGGGTGGTTTTTGTACCCACCCAATAAACAGGCGTATTCCCTGTCCAAGTTTCAAAATCATCCAAAAAGACTGTCTGGCCATGCGTATTACATACAAACAATGCAAATAATAAACTAGTTAAAAAGATTTTTGTTTTCATGTCATACAATTTTATGTTTATACTTATAAATCTATACTTTTTGTTTTGTACACTTCTATCTAAAATTTTCTTTATATCTGACAATCAAGTTGTCATAAAAAAATCTCTTTTAGTCAAGCCAAATTTAGAAATTTGTTTTTAACTCTTGCGACTTTTAATATTTTTTTTTGACAAGAAAATGAATATTCTTTAGAGATAATTAATTCTTTATAGCTAAATTTTTTCTTGTTCAAAATCGTATTCCAATGAGGCTTTCAATCTCCCGGCAAATTTACCAAACCTTGCTGCTATTGGCTGACATTTTCTTTTTACCTGTTAATTAATAATTTTGCCGTCTGATTATTATTGTCAAACCGGATAAACACGATATATGCTCCGCTTTGTATTCCTGAAATATCAATTTCATTATCAGAGTTTAATATCCCTGAAATTACCTCTTTTCCAAGCATATCAATAATTTTAAAATTCGCTTTTTTCGAATTAGCCGAAACATGGATGTAATCAGAAGCCGGGTTAGGATATATTACTATTGAGTTACCGGATGATTGATGTTCCTGAACATTCAGATGTATATCCGCCATGCTTAGTTTCCAGATGCCATTCCCATTGGTTCCGACATACAGCGTGTCATTCAAAAATTTTATTGAACTCACATTCAGATTCATTAACCCATCATTAATTGCAAACCAATGCTGGCCAAAATCATTTGTTGCAAAAACACCAAAATCAGTTGTCACAAAAAGATCAGTACCGTGGCTCGCAAAGTCACTAATTGAATAATTTGTAACTAATCCATTATTTGCATAAGCCCAATTGTTTCCGTTGTCGAAGCTGACATACATCCCATAAACATATGCAAATAACGCACTATCGCAATTAGCTAAAGCAAGTGGTTCTCCCATGGGTAATCCATTATTTGACAACACCCAGTTTTGTGTATTATCAAGCATTACAAGCTGTCCATTGCCACATGCCGCTGCGTAAGGAATGGCATTATTTATAATAAAATCGTTAAACATATTGCAATATTGAGAAGGAAGGCTGATGTCCGTCCAGCTTAATCCTAAATTGTCAGTATAGCACATTTTTTCATCTTCATAGGCATAAAGCCTACCATTTTCAGAGTAAATCCGATAAGGATCATCACGGGCAAACGGAACGGGAGTGAATAAGTTATTCCAGGTAATACCATTGTCTGAACTAAAAACGATAAAAGGATTATCATAGGGCCATGACGGGGTATCATATTCAACTGAAAGGAAGATCGTGTCGTGCATCGAAGCCAGAGAACCAAACAATTCATAGGTAACAACCGGAGAAATATCTATCCAGTTACCATTTAAATTTAGCTTATATACTTTGCTTTCGTCATTTGAAATTACGTTGTTGTTAGTTACAGCCATTGACCATATTGATGAACAGATCATTCCTTGCTCATTCTTATTCCATTGGCTACTTTGAAAATAAAAGAAACCGTCAGCATTCGTTCCGCAAAGCAATGTGGAGTCATAGTTTGCAAGTACGTTTATTTTTAAATCAGTCAAACCCATATTCAATGAACTCCAACTGGCACAATTATCTGAAGAATAGTAAACACCGTCACCGGTTGTGCCAATATACATGCCAAAATTATACGCCAGTATTGTTGAAATATTTGAAGGAGCCGTGTAAACCAAATTCCAGCTATTTCCATAATCCGCACTTCTGAACAAGCTGTCTGAGATTGCCGTGTATAAGGTATCATTAAATGCTTTAACGAATGTCACAACAGATAATGGAAGACCAGAATTTACGCCAGTCCAATTACTGAGATTTGTGCTGTTTCTGTACACGCCTTTTTTTGTTCCACAGAAAATATAGTTGTTCAACACCTCAATGGCTGTTACGTTCGTCTGATAATAGGTACCTATCCATGGATTCCAAAGGGTATCGGTAGGTAATCCGGTATTATAAGAATTCCATGTGCTACCATAGTTAGCTGATTTTAAAAAACCCTGCGTTTCATTACCTAAATACAGGCAGGAGTCAGAATTAGCGAGTGTTTTAGCGGGTATCGGATTTATAGTAACAGGAGGATTATTAGGGTTGATCAGGTCAATCAACTGTATCCCGCCATACATACTTCCTGCAAATAAACTGTCACCCTTTTTTGTATAACATGAAAAACTAAATGTTGAATTAAATGTCCATCTGTCAGCAAGTTGATTTTTAGAAAAGTATCCGCAATTTGTAGAAGCCAATAATAATGAATCATGTCCGACTATGGCTAAAACATTTGTACTGCCGTATGGGCCATCGGTTTGTATCCATTGCGGATAGCACAAATTGACTTGTGCAAGCAGGGCTATTGTCAGAATTAAATGGGGTTTCATATGTTGTCGGATTTTTTTTCTTCTTTATTTACCGGTTGGCGGTATGAAACGTTGGGGTTTTCGGAGCTGAGTATGTATCCCCAGACACCGAAACTTGATGCGAGGTAGAACGCTCGATCAACCACTTACCCCCCAATGTTTTATGACCGCTTGTTAGCAACTGTTGTTTTTATTTTATCTTGTTAATTATCATATATTTAGCTCTCATCTGTCTTGTCAATTTGAACTGCCGTATCCACGAAGCACAAATTTATTTTGTTTTTTTGCGTTGGCCAAAATGGCTTTGCCAAGGTGCGTTGAAAAGGCGGAAGCTCTTTTGTAAGCCTTTGGTTTTAGCGTTGGCTGGTGTGGGTTTGCAAATGTGCTTACGACTGTGCGTTGACTCATTATGGTGCAATTGGTGCAATTATGGTGCAATTCATAATTCATAATAAGAACCTGCTCCTTTAGTTTCCGATGATTTTAAAATGCCTTTATCCACCAATTCTGACAAGTCTCTTGTTGCTGTGTTCCTCGCAACGCTATAATTAGCCTGATATTCACTATTGGTAATCTTCCCGTTTACTTTTACAAACTTTATTGCTTGAATCTGTCGTTCATTCAAACCTAATGATTTCAAATATTCCATATCGAAAACATCTTTCCTAAACTCCACCCAAAAACCAGACATATCATAGAAATACTTTGGTTTGGGAATCCCAAACTGCACACAGTCGTTTATTATTTTCAAAGTTCCCCTTCCCCATGATTCAATATAACCGCTCCTGAATAATGCATTAGCAATATCAGGATTATACGGTTTTGAAGGATGCTTGACACTAAGGTTTTCAACTGTCCAATTTTCAGGCAATTGTCCTTCATTCCAAAATATTAATTTATCACCATATACGCTTATCTGAATGGGAACACCACCCGAATAATCTTTGTGAGAAACGGCATTTAGTAAAGCTTCGCGAATGGCATCCTTTGGGTACTCATATTTTTCCACTCTATTCAAACCCTCGTAACTAATTGATGATTTGATGTATTTTGTGAAAAGCAAATCCATAGTTTTTTCAATCTGCTCTAATAAATTTCCATGAACTTCGTCTTGAAATTTCAAATCATCATCGGTTTCAAAATAACCTATCTTGATGTACGCACCAGTAACAAACTTATCAGGATTTGGATAAAACAGGAGAATAGCTGCCCGTTTCAGATATTCATTCTCACTTAATTGCAAGTTGTCTATCAGAAGTTCATTAGAATCGGTCAAAACATCTTCTTCAATTCGTTGAGCTTTAATAGCTTTCTTTCTAAAAAAGTCAAATGTTTCCTTCTTTAAATCGTTAACAGAAACGTCTGGAACAGGAACACCATCCCAACGTTTGCCTTTTCGTTGCAACATGAATTTGTCAAGTGCAGCACCTTTTAATTCCTGCTTTGTGCTTCCGCTTCGATAATGATATTGTCCTTTGTAATTGACCGGATAAGGATATGCTTCAACGACAATTTCAATAAAATCGCCTTTCTCTGTTTGATGTAAGTTCACATCTACAATAATACCAAGAATGTCTTTAACCTTATTGGGAATGTCTTCAAGCAATTTCTTTGCTCCTGCAACCCCAACCACTTCGCCGGCATCATTCTTACCAATAAAGATGCAGCCTCCATTGGCATTTGCAAAACCACAAATCCATTTCAGATATTCATCTCTCCACGATTCTTTATATTCTATGTTTTGATTTTCAGACATATATTTACTTTAATAGTTTTTTATAATAACGATTTCG
>CAZMPB010000073.1:13820-14423 GCA_964567775.1 uncultured Bacteroidales bacterium | reverse complement strand
TCTTTGCTCGTCGGTAGCCGGAAGAGTACTTTTCTGAATTTTCGTTTCGGAGATTCATTATATTTTGTTGTGAGCCAATCACAGAACAATACAGCGGCTTCATATGAAATATTTACCACCGGGTAATCATTATATGCCGGATGACTGTAATAATAATCAACATAGGGCTCGTTGAAGGCCAGTTTATCTCTCCAATTCAAAGAATCGACCTTGCTGATTTTAAGCGCATCCGTTTTGCCGTTTTTTTTCAGATCGTTTTCAAAAAAGCGATATAGAGAATTCGATACTTCATATTTCCCGGCATACAGACTGTCGGTGACTCTTGCCAGGGATTTCTCAATAAGTTTTATATCAAAAACGTCTTTTTTTGATTTATCAGGAGGCATTGATGCCCCGGTAATGATAAATGCCAGAAAAACAATGAGGGATAATCTTAACTGTGACATTCGTTTTTAATAAAAGTTATTATAAAAGTGCAAATATACAATCAAATGTTTTGCTGCCGACATTGTATGTGGATAATAAAGACTACCTTTGCAAATTCTTTTGAAAACCTGTTAATTTACTATCTAAGATGCAAGAAATCAGAAATATAGCTATCAT
>CAZMPB010000073.1:0-13810 GCA_964567775.1 uncultured Bacteroidales bacterium | reverse complement strand
ACCGGATTTTATACCAGGTAAAATTGTTTCGCGATAATCAGGAAAAGAGGGAACTGATCCTGGATTCCAACGATCTGGAGCGCGAAAGAGGCATTACCATTCTATCAAAAAATGTTTCCGTAAGATATAAGAATGTAAAAATTAATATCATCGATACCCCCGGCCACTCTGATTTTGGAGGGGAAGTAGAGCGTGTCCTGAATATGGCTGACGGTGTGTTATTATTGGTCGATGCCTTTGAAGGCCCGATGCCGCAGACACGCTTTGTGTTGCAGAAAGCCCTCGATCTCGGGTTAAAACCCATCGTTGTCATAAATAAAGTGGATAAACCCAATTGTTCTCCGGACGAAGTCCAGGAAAAAGTTTTTGATCTGATGTTCAACCTCGATGCCACGGAAGATCAGTTGAATTTTCCGACGGTTTTTGGTTCTTCCAAGCAAGGTTGGATGTCTGCTGATTGGCAAAACCCGACCAAGGATGTCAGTCATCTGCTTGATACGATCATTAAATATATACCTGCACCAAAACATGTCCCGGGCACCCTGCAGCTTCAGATTACCTCGCTTGACTATTCTTCCTATGTGGGACGTATCGCTGTAGGCCGCATTTCGAGAGGAAGCATCAAGGCGGGAATGCAGCTTTCGCTCGTAAAAAATGACGGAACCATTACAAAAACCACGATTAAGGAGTTGTATCTGTTTGAAGGACTGGGCAAGGAAAAGGTGAAATATGAAGTAGGAGCAGGAGAGATATGTGCAGTATTAGGGCCGGAGAATTTTGATATCGGTGATATTATTGTTGACCTGGAATGTCCGGAAGGCCTTTCTCCGATCACTGTTGACGAACCGACCATGAGCATGTTGTTCACCGTAAACAATTCCCCGTTTTTTGGGAAAGAAGGAGTTTTTGTTACCTCGAGGCATCTACGTGAGCGGCTTTTTCGCGAAACAGAACGCAATCTGGCCCTCCGTGTTGAAGAGACTGATTCGCCTGACAAGTTGCTGGTTTTCGGCAGGGGTATCCTGCATCTTTCCATCCTGGTGGAAACGATGAGGCGCGCAGGCTATGAATTTCAGCTCGGACAGCCACAGGTAATTATCAAAGAGATCAACGGCGTGAAACATGAACCTGTTGAATCGCTTACCATACATGTTCCTGAGGAGTTTTCAGGCAAAGTCATTGAAATCGTTACAAAACGAAAAGGTGAGATCGTTACTATTGAAACCCGCAACGATCGTGTCGAACTGAAATTTGATATTCCGGCACGGGGGATCATCGGGCTTACCAATGCCGTGCTCAATACCACCGAAGGCGAAGCTGTGATCGCTCATACATTCAAAGCCTTTGAACCCTGGAAAGGCGAGATCGCAAGCCGCAGAAACGGTTCGCTGATATCCGGAGAAACAGGCCATGCCATTACTTATGCGCTGGATAAACTTCAGGATAGGGGAAGTTTTTTTGTTGAACCCAACGACGAAATTTATGTAGGTCAGATCATAGGCGAGAATACACGCTACGACGATATTGTGGTGAATCTGATAAAAACAAAAAAACTTACCAATATCAGGGCATCCGGCTCTGACGACAAGGCAGTGATCATTCCCGCAATAAAATTTTCACTTGAAGAAGCCATGGAATATATTAAGGATGATGAGTACGTGGAAGTAACACCAAAGTCCATACGCATACGAAAAATAATTCTTGATGAGACCATGCGCAAGCGTAGTAAGAAATCAATACAGGATGGCGGAATGTTTTGATTTTAACATTGTTTAAGAAATCTTAAACTAAAAAATCGCGAAAGATGCGTACCTTTGCACCCTGTAATTCTATGATCATGTCAAAACCTCAGTATTCGTTAACATTTCCCTCTTTATTTTCAAACACAGTTAAAAAGTTTCCGCATCATAACGCGCTTGCTTTTGTGGGTGAAACGCCTGTTACTTATAGGGAAATGGATGAAGAGATTTATGCTCTCATTGCCTATCTTGAAAAATTAAACATCAGGCCGGGCGATAAAGTAGCTATCCTGAGCACGAATATGCCTCATTGGGGAATTGCCTATTTTGCGATTACTTTTATGGGCGCCGTGGTAGTTCCTTTGCTGCCTGATTTTCATTCAGACGAAATAGCAAAGTTCGTGATACACTCAGAAAGCAGGCTGATATTTGTTTCTGATAACCTGCGGTATAAATTAAAAGGTATAGAGAAAAATATTCCTGAGGATATTATTGTTTTAGATGATTTCTCGCTGCTGCATCCCGGAAAGCAAAATTTGCTTTTTGACATATCTGCAAAGCCGTTCCGAAATTATTCCGTGGATGAAAACACGCTTGCTGCCATTATTTACACCTCAGGAACCACAGGCAAGCCAAAAGGCGTGATGCTCTCCCATAAAAACATTTGTTTTGATGCGATAAAATCCAGTATAATACAGCCGATCAACGAAAACGACCGTTTTCTTTCGGTGCTGCCTCTTTCGCATACTTATGAAAACACGCTCGGGTTGATATTGCCGATGATCAGCGGCGCCTGCACCTATTATCTCCGCAAACCCCCGACACCACCCGTGTTGATGCCTGCCCTGAAACTGGTAAAACCTACCATACTTCTTACTGTCCCGTTAATTATTGAGAAGGTATACCGTAATGTTGTCCTGCCCAAATTCACCCGGGGAAAAGTTTTAAGCAGCCTTTATAAGATGCCGTTCTTCAGAAAAGTATTGCATCTGATTGCCGGTAAAAAGCTGAAGGAGACATTTGGAGGCCATGTGAAATTCTTTGGTATTGGCGGTGCAAAGCTGGATGGTACGGTAGAACGTTTTCTTCTGGAAGCCCGATTCCCTTATGCCATTGGTTACGGATTGACCGAAACAGCGCCTTTACTGGCCGGGGCAAGTCCTTTCCATACAAAATGGCAGTCTACCGGGCCCGCTATGGAAGGTGTTGAATTACGGATCATGAATCCGGATCCTGTTACCGGCGAAGGCGAAATCATTGCAAAAGGCCCGAATATTATGCTGGGCTATTATAAGGAGCCCGAACTTACCAGAACCGTTTTGGATGAAAATGGCTGGTTCAGGACCGGCGATCTGGGAATCTTTAATAAGAAAAACTTTTTGTATATCAAGGGCCGGCTGAAAAATATGATCATTATGCAGGGAGGTGAAAACATTTACCCCGAAGAGATAGAAACTGTGATCAATAATTTCAAGTATGTCGGAGATTCTTTGGTCGTAGAAGATAAAGGAAAACTTGTTGCCTTGGTCTATTTTAACAAAGAAGAAATTGAAAAAAAATACCAGCATCTGAAAACAGAGATTTCAGCCTATGTGGACAAGAAAATTGAAGAATTACAGGTTGAGCTTAAAGAATATGTAAATAAGCGTGTAAACAAGTTTTCAAAACTTCAGGTTGTTATTGCCCAGCCCGATCCATTCCAAAAGACGGCTACGCAAAAGATCAAACGCTTCTTGTATTCCGATGTAAAAAAGTAGTACCGGGCTGATAAAAAAATAAGAAAAATATAAAGCGCCGTAAGGAGATATCTTTACGGCGCTTTGTTTTGTCAGGGGTTAATATTATAATTTTATTTTCTTCTCAAGGTCATCAACATACAGTTTGAACTGCTTGTCGGTTTCAATAAGGTTATTTACGGTACGGCAGGCGTGTAATACAGTCGCATGGTCCTTTTTGCCGCAATGCATGCCGATAGAAGCCAATGATGCCTTGGTGAGTTTCTTAGCGAAGAACATCGAGAGCTGGCGTGCCTGTACGATCTCGCGTTTGCGGGTCTTTGAGTTCAACAGATCGATGTTGATGCTGAAGTAATCACAAACGATCTTCTGAATGTAATCGATAGATATCTCGCGTGAATTATTACGGATAAATTTATCGATAATCTGTTTGGCAAGATCAATCGTAATAGCTTTTTTGTTCAGCGACGATTGTGCCAGCAACGAAACCAGAGCTCCTTCAAGTTCACGGACATTTGTAGTGATGCTGTAAGCAAGGTATTCAATAACATCACGGGGCATTTCAATACCGTTGTTGTATAGTTTCTTGTCAATGATAGCAATGCGGGTTTCAAGGTCGGGAACCTGCAGATCGGCAGCCAGGCCCCATTTGAATCTGGAAAGCAGGCGCGGCTCAATTCCTTTAAGGTCAATAGGGGCTTTGTCTGAAGTGATCACGATCTGGCTTCCCTGCTGATGCAAATGGTTAAAGATATGGAAGAAAACATTCTGGGTTCCTTCTTTGGCAGATAAAAACTCAATGTCGTCCATTATCAGCACATCTATCATCTGATAGAAATGCATAAAATCATTTTGATTTCCGGTTCTGACAGCGTCAATGTATTGTGTGATGAATTGTTCGCATTGGACATATAGCACTATTTTGTCCGGAAAATTTTGTTTTATCTGAAGTCCGATAGCATGGCACAGGTGGGTTTTTCCCAGTCCCGAATTACAATAGAGCAGCAATGGGTTGAATGCGGTTTTTCCCGGGTTGTTGGCTACTGCATATCCTGCAGAACGTGCCAGTCTGTTGCAATCGCCTTCAATGAAATTTTCAAAAGAATAATTTTCATTTAATTGCGAAGGTATCTGGATTTTCTTTAATCCGGGAATTATAAACGGATTCGGAATATCTTTTGAATTCCCTCTGTTGATGTCAATGGGCATTGAAACAGTAGGGTTTTTTGTCGCTTTTCGGCTGACACCGGGCGCTTTAACAGTGATCGGCGATGAATTGCCGTAACTGTTTTCCATCACAATACTATATTCCAACTGTCCCTCAGGCCCCAGCTCTTTTGAAATGGTCTTCCTTAACAGGTCAATAAAATGTTCTTCCAGCCACTCATAGAAAAACTGGCTGGGAACCTGTATGGTAAGAACGGAATCAACTAATTTAATGGGTATTATCGGTTCAAACCATGTTTTGAAGCTTTGGTATGGAATATTATCTCTGATAATATCCAGACAGTTGTCCCAAACTTCAATATGGCTTTTTTTCATCCTATGCTCCTTCAATTTCTGAATTTTTTTTTTTTTAATTCTTTTCAACTTTTTTTAATATGTTCTTTTTTAAAGAACTACATTAATCAAACACTTTAAAACTTTTTCTCAGAACAACTGTACAAATATTGGAATAAATTTTTCAATAAAAAAGTTTTTTTCAAAATATTTTTAAAAAACTTCGAGGGCGCTCAAACTCTCAACTTTTATACCATTTTTTTTTGAAAAAAGCACATCTATTCTTCCAATTTTTACACCACCTGTTCCTACTTGTCCTATTATAATATTTTTATTATCTGAGTTTTTAAATATATATGGTTTGTCAATAAAAGTATGTGAATGGCCTCCGATAATGATATCGATGTTCTTGGATTGCTTTGCAAGGACTACGTCACTCACCTGATCGTCTTCATATGAAAAACCAAGGTGTGACAGGCAAATCACCAGGTCGCATTTTTTTTCTTTTTTGAGCAGGTATGCCATTTCTGCTGCTTTTTCGAGCGGATTACTATACTTAGTGTTACCGTAGTTCACCACGCTTACCAATCCCTTCAGGCCAATACCAAGGCCGAACACGCCAACTTTTACACCTGCGACATTATAAATCTTGTATGGTTTTATCTTGTCTTTTAAAATTGTTTCAGAAAAATCATAGTTGGATGAGATAATGTCAAAAGTGGCATTAGGCAACTGTTTCAGCAATCCTTCCAGCCCGCCGTCAAAATCATGGTTTCCCATGTTCATGGCGGTGTATCCTATCAGGCTCATGAGCTTAAATTCCAGTTCCCCTCCGAAAAAATTAAAATAGGGTGTCCCCTGAAAAACATCGCCGGCATCAAAAAGCATTACATTAGGTTCCTGCTGGTGTATTTTTTTTATCAGGGCAGCCCTGCGCGCGTACCCGCCAAGTCCGGGATATTTACTGTCATTTGAAGGATAAGCTTCAATACGGCTGTGTGTGTCGTTTGTAAAAAGTATCGTTATCTTGACCGTTTTATTCTGCGCCTGCATTTCGGCAGGAGCGACAAAACCTGCAAGCAGAAAACCAAACAAAATATAAATGTATGTCTTTTTACTTTTCATAATATATTCGTTTGTCTAACTGTGCAGAGATCGTTTTTCCTTTGAGTGTTTCAGCTTTCACGTATTCGATGATCACATCCCGGATTTTTAATGACATAGGAGAAAATGCAACGGGTGATCCGAAAAAAGTCATGTCATCGCCGCCAAGGGCAAGGTAGTCGGAAGTTATTATGGTGTAGTTTTTTGTTATGTCGAATAGGGTGTTGCCGATGTTTATCAAATTGGCAGAATCTGATAGGATGCTCATTTTAGCTCCCGACAAAGGCATGCCGCCTTTCATGGCAATGAAATTAAACATTTTTTTTGCGTTCTTTCCATTGATGGTTACTGCGATCATTTCGTTTTCGAAAGGCATCAGTTCAAACACATTTCGCATGGTGATGCTGCCCATAGGAATGTCGCTGCGTAAACCGCCAGTGTTCAACAAACAGATGTCAGCCGTATCCTTATTGAGTCTTTTCAGATGATTATTCGCCATTTTAAGCACCAGGTCGGCAATAAAATTATTGAGCAAGCCTTCCGGAAGGCTTTTTTTCAGTACCTGATCAGAATAGCCAAGCACTTCATTCATTTGTATGTCCAGTTGCTTTTTATAAGGTTCAATGATCTTCCAGCATACACTATCAATTTCAGGAACATTTACTGTGTCTATCCGAATGGTGGCGCATTGGGTTTTTTCTTCCTGCAATAAATAATAAGTGGAGCAGGAGGATAAAAAAGTCCCGGAGAAAATGATAGCGAAAAGTACCCATGCCCTGTTTGTCATTACTTTATTTTAGCAGGTATCAAATTTTTTATACTTTGTCTGAAATCCTTATTTGATAATACTTGCAGCGAGTATGTATTTGATCAAAAAGGGTTACAAAGAACATGAAATTATTTCAATCTTCAAAATATTTTTTTGATTTTTTTTGATTTTTTTTGTAAAAAATATAGAACAAAGTGATACTTAGGGTTATCAGAATTACAGAAATAATTTCGGCCTGAGTGACCTGCATCCCGAATAAGGGAAATTTGTTATTTACACGTATCTTTTCAATTAAAAATCGCTGTATTCCGATCAGAAAAAGCAGTATTGCGAAAAGGCCGCCATGAACTTTTATCTTTTTTCTGAATACCCATAATAAAATAAAGAAAAGAAAACACAAAACGGTATCGTAAAAAGATGTCGGGAACACCGGATTTTCAAGTATTGCACAAAATTTACCCGTACAGTTATCGATGGAAATACCTTCGTTGATGACATTATGCGGAAATCTGAAAGACCACATCCAGTCAGGCAAAAAACTGAGCCATTCCGGTTTCGGCCTGAGATTTTCTATGCCCCAGCAACCATCGCCTGAAAGCATGCATCCTATACGGCCTATCCCATAGGCAAGTATAATAGCAGGGGCACAAGCGTCAAGAAATACGGGAACTGGAATTTTCTTTTTTCTGACATACCATATTACGGTCAAGCTGCCCACAATCAGGCCCCCGTAAAATGTCAGGCCCATAAATGAGAAAAACTCTCCGATAGGATCTTCTAAAAAAGCACCGAAATTTTCAAGATGGTGAAAAATTTTGGCGCCTAAAAGTCCTGCTATGGCAGAAATAATTAAAATGTTCGCCGACAGTTCATAAGGATGTACCTGAATTTCTTCCCATACTGGTTTGTCGAGTTTGGTCTTCTTTTTTTTGAGGTATCTTCCTACAACCATTACTATTGCAATAATAAAACCACCAATAAGATTTCCTCTTAGTGAAAAAACATATTCCTGTGAGTTTTCTGCAAAATCCTTGTAATCAATAATAATCCCTAATATCTTGTACCCTGTGATAAAGCCGATAATCCCTAATAAGATGAGTTCAATAATATTTGCAGGCGCACCTTTTTTTTCTTTGGTTACGATTACGTGAAGTAATCCTTCTTTTTCCTTTCTTTTTACTTCTGTTTTTATAAAAAATATTCCGATGATAAAGGCTAAAGCAAGCATTAATCCGTAGGTCTGAATGGGAATATGAATATCTGTGCCAAAGAAATAATTTATGATATCGCTAAACTGTGGGAACATTTTTATTGAAATTTAAGATTTTGAAATTGTAAATTTTATTTAAATCCGATCGTGCAACAACCATCAGTATCTAACCCAGTTATGATAACTTCCTGAATTGAATTGACAAGTGCCGGTGCTGCCGGAGATTTTACACGGACATAGTTATCTGTGTAACCAAGTATGTTAGTATGAAAGGTCTCTGACTCGAACAGGGCTTCACAGTTTCTGCCGATATTCTGAGTGTAAAAAATATGTTTTTTACGTTCGGAAAGCTCGTGCAATTCAACACTGCGCTGTTTTCTGATTTTTGAAGGTACCTGGCCCTCCATTTTAATGGCGCGTGTGTCCTCACGTTCTGAAAAAGTAAAAACATGCATGTATGAGAGGGCGGTTTTTTCAATGAAAAGCATCGTTTCCTCATGGTTCCTTTCCGATTCTCCCGGATATCCTGTGATAATATCCGTTGCAATGCAGGCATGAGGCATGAGTTCTTTTATTTTCTGAACTTTTTCAGTAAACAATGCTGTGTCATATTTTCTTCCCATCGCCCTGAGTACTTCGTCAGAGCCTGATTGTAGCGGTATATGGAAATGAGGCATGAAACGGGGATTTTCCGCAAACATTTTAATGATCTCGTCTGTTGTAAGATCAGGTTCTATCGATGAGAGGCGTAAACGCCGGATGTTGTCAATTTTGTTGATCTCAACAAGGAGATGGTAAAGGGTTTCATGGTTTTTTCTGCCAAAATCACCGATATTGATCCCGGTAAGAACTAGTTCTTTACAACCATGTTGCACGGCTACTTTTACAGAGGCGATAGTCTCGCTGACAGTGGCGCTTCTGCTGCGTCCACGGGCAAGAGGTATGGTACAATACCCGCAGAAGTAATCACAGCCGTCCTGAATCTTGAAAAAAGTCCGTGTCCTTCCTTCTGACGACCATGAGGGTACAAATATCTCCGGGCTATTTGCTGAATCCGCCGGAGCACTCAAAAGATCGGGCAGGTCAAATTTGTTGTTATTACCCAGGAGCAAAAGATCGGCATCCTCATTCTGTAAGCGCTCTTTGTTGAGTTCGGGCATGCACCCGATGACGGCGATCCTGGCTTGGGGATTCCTTCTTTTTGCCTGACGGAGGGCATAGATACATTTGCGTTCTGCTTCCTGTGTCACCATGCAGGAATGTATCACATACACATCGGCTTTTTCTTTGAATCCGATGATGCGGTATCCTTTTGCGCTGAAACTTCGGATGATGGTTGACGATTCGGCAAAATTGAGCTTGCAGCCCAGCGTATGGAAAGCAACAGTTTTCATAAATAAGGGTGCAAAGATACAGTTTTCGGGCAACTCAAAGGCGCAGTATTTTTTAAAAAAAACAAAAACAAAATTTGGCGGAAAAAGTCTCAACAGAAAGACTTAAACAGATGAATTGATGATCAGAAACAGCATGTAGCCAATATAAGTCAATAATAATATGGATCCTTCCCATCTTTCAATCCGCCTGCCTTTCCCTGCAAAAATAAAGAGAAAAAGCAGCAACGACGCGAAAATATTGACATAACTATCAATGAAAGAAGCGGGTATTACAACTAATGGATTTACTATGGCGGAAATACCAAGTACGAAAAAAATGTTGAAAATATTGGAGCCTACAACGTTGCCGATAGCAATATCCGGTTTCTTTTTTCTGACTGCAACCACTGAGGTGGCGAGTTCTGGCAACGAAGTGCCGATAGCAATTACCGTAAGCCCGATAACCCTTTGAGACATGCCAAAAGCCGTGGCGATATTTACAGCGCTCATCACAATTAATTTTCCCCCAAGAACTAATCCTGCCAATCCCAACACAATAAATAAAATGCTTAGAGGCACGGAATAGTTTTTTTCTTTTATATTTATTTCTTCTGCCGGAACGCTTTTAATAGCAAGACTGATATTATATACAAGGAAAATTATAAAGAACAAAATGAGCAGAAGCCCGTCAGTCCTTGAAATCATATCAATACTTGGATTATCAAAAAATCTGTCATGAACGACAATCATAACCGCAACGGCTGCGAGCAAAGAGAGGGGGACTTCTATCCATGTCGTATTCTTTTTTACAGATAATGGGTAAATAATTGCACTGACACCCAATATTCCCATAATGTTAAAAATATTGCTGCCCATGATATTTCCGAGAACTATTGCAGTATCGTTTTCAGCCGCTGCAATAATATTCACAACAAGTTCCGGGGATGAAGTGCCAAAAGCAACTATCGTCAGCCCGATAACTATATTGGGTATATTAAATTTTTTTGCAAGGTTTGAAGCTCCGTCTACAAGCTTGTTTGCTCCAAAAATTAATGCAATAAAGCCTCCGGTAAGAAATAAGAATGTCCAGCATAATTAAAGTCGTAAACCAGGAAAATTTCACCCTGGATGTTTTTTCAAAAGTACAAAAAAAATTCAACCTGAGTAATTCACATATTTGACTAAAGCCCGAATATGCAAGGTGCTTTAACAGCCCCGACTTTGTCTTCGACAGATGATGCGGAGATCTTTCCGAACTGCTCAGACACTAAAGTCGGGGCTGATGAATGAGCCGATTCTATAAATAAAATGTTAGTCTATTAATCAGTTAGAAAACAAATTACTTTTAAAGAAAACCTATTAAAATTTATTTCTGTGGTATTTTTGATACCTTATCATTCGTACCCCGGTAATAATTATTGCCAGCGTAATGACGCTGAACAAAAGCCCTGTGAAATCGTAATTGATGATCAGGTCGATAGCTCCCATGACAATGCCAAAACATAATAGGGCAATTATGGAATAAAGCATTAAATTGTTCAGCCTTCTGATATTTCGCGCATAGTGTTTCGGATAAACAGGCGCTTTATGCTGAGATCTTTGATAATATCTTGCGTCTGCTGCATGGCGGCGGCGTGAGTATTTTTTTTCGGAAAAATACTCCGGGAATTTAAGTTTCAGATCGTATTGCCTTCGCATTGCAGGATCTATCAGTGTATGGTATGCGGTATTTATAAGCTGAAAAATTTCTACCGAGTATTCACTGGTGCTTACATCAGGGTGGTATTGAAGGGCTTTTTCTTTGTAGGCTTTTTTTATTTCTTCGGGAAGTGCGTCGCGCGGTACTCCTAAAATCATATAATAATCAAGAAGTGCCATACGCTTTAGTTTTCGGATACTTTATTTATTTTTCCGTTGCCTTTATTTACAATTTTTCCGCCCTTATAGATGATTTCGGCTCCCTGTCTGATGATAAGCTGTGCATTATTTTTCAGGATGACCTGTGATTTTTTATTTAAAACCATCCTGCTTGAAGCCTCCAGTATCAATGTGCTTCCGTTATCAATCACCAGTTTTGATTTTTGCTGTAAAATGATTTCACTGGATTCCTTTGCGGTAAATGTGGTCAATGGCGAAAAGAACCCTGAAATGCTGTCGCGTTCAAGTTGGTTAGGTGTGTAATTCTGGTCCAGCGTTATGGTTTTGCCATTTTGCAGGTCTAATTTTTCTTTTAACACGATGCTTCCTGTCCAGCGTACATTATTTTTTACGGTATGGTCGTCCCATCTTATTTGTACTTTAAAAGTTCCGTCTTTCAGGTCGGTCATGGTGATGTTCAGCCCACTGAGATAAATATTCCGGGTATTGGTTTTTTTATACGGGGTGAATTTTCTTCCGCCTTGCGTCACATAATAGGTAACAGCATTTTCCGGTGAAGGATTTGTCCCCATATCCATCACCGAACCATCAGTAAATGCATCAAAATTGTCGCCGAGATAGGGCAGATTATCATACCTGATCCCTTTTCTGTATAAGATCCATGGAAACTCAGTGTATGTTTTATCGCTGATGCGGTTCCTTTCTGTTTCAAAAAAATGGCTTTGTTCGTCTACATAGCCTGACAGCGGATTGGGTTTGGAACATGATTCGGAATGAACGACCGAGCGCCATGCCACACAATTCACGGTGTCCGTCATAGTGACAATCTCCCTGTCCCAGTTGCCTTTTGCACTGATAACTCTCAGGTTGTCGGTATCATACATAGGATAAACATCTGCAAACTTATCACTTTCAAGTTGATCCCTTCCAACCTGTATGTATGCATAAATGCCGGGCATTCCTGCATCCCGGCAATCTGAACTCGTGGAAAAACTCAGGTAATCCAGTTTGTTGTTACGCCCGACCTGGTGGTTTTCGAGCCAGATATACTGGTTTGAGGCTCCCTTGTCAATGTACGGGAGTTTGATGCGGACGGCATCGCCCGTTGTGACAAAATCACGGAGGATGAAGGTTTGCGCACCCATATCTTTTGTGATATCGGAGTTCCCGCCGTTTGCCGAAATGGGAAAGGAGCGAGGGTTATATTCAGCGCTTAACCATCCTAAACGCCAGCGTTCATATGCGTTACAGCTAATCAGGCTAGCCCCGTAGCCGCCCATCAGTCCCCAGCCGCCCTGAAGGCCTATGAAAGGACAGGCGCCATAGGTCCCGTAATGATTTCCTCCTGAAGTGTGAAAATCGTTCCCTCCAAGCAATGAGTGCGCAAACTCATGTATCACGATGGTTTTTGACGCGTTTATCATTTCATGCATACCGAGGTTCTGGTACGAGGTCATTTCGTTGTCAACATATTTGTTGTTGAACTTCAATCTTTTGTCTTTGCCTAAACCGCCCGGCATGTAATTGCCTTCTCCCTGGTTGTTCTGGCCGTAATTGTAATTTTGTTTTTCGCTTTCGTAAACATTGCATGTGTTGCGAAAAACGAACTGTATGAAATCAATTTTGCCGTTGGGTTCTGTTTTCTTAGGCAATCCTCCGCGTCCGCGCTCAAAAAAATCATAATCGCTGAGCGAATCATGGCCGTAAACGGTTTTAACCCCGCCATTTTCGTTGATGATCGAAACAGCGGCATGGATAAGATCAAAAGAAGAGAAATTACTGCCGGGTTTTTCCGGCGTTATCCTTGACTGGGCTACATCAACCACAATGAAATCACCGAGGCAGATAAAATTTCCGAGGCTTGATTCATAATAATAACGGGTGAGCATGCCTTGCGGCTCGTTGTTCACAAGCTCGGGGTCCATATATTTTTTGAGAAACGGAGGTACGTTTGTATTGACCGAATTGGGTTTTCCGGCCTGCCAGGGGTGTTCGGTTTTATTCAGTTGCGGATCGCGTTCGGGTGTCTGGTCGTAAATGATATTGATAAATATATTCAGCATCCGCATCTTTATTTTGGGGGGAATGTCAATACCGTTCCTGCTTGAATACATGGTTTGCGACATCGTAACAGATGGTAACAATAATAAAATAAGTATGGTCAGACGGAATTTCAAGTTGTAGATATTTTATATTTATTCTTCTTTAAGGAAAAGTTAACGGCACCTTTAAAAACTAAATTAAGATAATATTATTTGTTCCAAATGTACGACAATTTTATCAGACAACTATCTTTTGCGGGCAATACTCCGGGAAGGTATATACCTCTTATGATTTGGGTTAAAGAGGAAAAACAAGCTGGTTTATCGTGAGTGAGTTTGAAAAAGCCTTATGGCCATTTCTACAGGCTTTTTTATTATTCTTCTCTTCTTGCGTTTCAGTTTTACATTAATCTGTAACTCCGCTACCAGATTACGTAATATGTAGATTTAATTTATCCA
>CAZMPB010000072.1:1375-14550 GCA_964567775.1 uncultured Bacteroidales bacterium | reverse complement strand
AGAAGGTTGACGTTTACTTCTTTGGTATTTCCCATATTATAGGTACTCGCTGTATTAACCCCATCGGTATAACTTTCTTTTTGGGCTTTCAGCTTATAATTTTTATCATAGTCGGCAGCGAAAGAAAAAGCGCCGTTTTCGCTGGAAAGGCCAGAGTCGATCACTTCCTTTTTATCATTCATCAGCCAGACTTCAGCTTTTGGGATAATCTCGCCGGTATTTTTGTCCAGTGTCAGGCCTTTAATAATGATCTTGCCGGTTTTGGTGAGTTCTTCTTTTATCAGGATTTCTCCCGGCTTTTCAATAAGATACCTGTAATCCATATCCTTGGGCAAATATCCCTCTTTGCTGAATGCAATAAGGTATCTCAGGCTGTCATTAACTTTTTTATCATTCAGAGATTTAAATGTTTCTCCGTTACTGTCGGTAGTCATGTTACTGATATTGCCCGATTTCAGGTCGTTCAGCACAATACTGACATCTTCCAGCCGTTCTTTGGTTTCTTCATCACTTACCTGTATCCGTAAAGCAACAAGAGCTTTTTCGAGCAGAAGCTTAACATTGACAACTTTCAAATCCTCTGGTAAATCATAGGTGGAGGCTTCTGTGGAATCAACAGTAAAGGTTTCTTTTTGCGCTTTTACCGTGTATTTTCTGTTGTAATCGGCAGCAAACGAAAATGCACCGTTTGAGTCAGCAATGGCTATTTCCTCCTCTTCTAATTTCTCATTCAGCAGAAATACTTTGGCACCGGGTATTACTTCATTTGTATTTTTGTCAAGAGCTATCCCGCTGATCTTTATCTGGTGGATGTACAGCCTGTAAATATCAAGGTTTCCAAAGCTTTTTACCCCATGGTAGTCAAGAATTCTCACCGAAGCAAAATAGGCATTGGCGGAATCCACGGGTGTAAAGAACAGATCATCGTCAGTGGTATTAATTGGGTAACCCATATTGACAGGTTTTGACCAGGTACTGTCTTTTAATAATTTACTGTAAAAAATGTCATAACCGCCCATGGTGTTATGTCCTTCTGAACAGAAATAGAGCACGTTGTTGGATAATATAAACGGCCCGTCTTCATTGAACTCAGTATTAATTGAATCTCCCAGGTTAATTTCTTTACCCCATTTTCCATTAGGCTTTTTCTCTGATTTATAAATATCCAGTCCGCCATAACCTCCCGGCCTGTCGCTTGTAAAGTACAAGATCTTTCCGTCTCTTGAAAGGCTGGCATGGTTTTCCCATGAGCGGCTGTTTATCGGACTTGGTAACTTTTCAGGCGCCGTCCATTTATTATCAATCAGGTTGGATACATAAATATTTCCATCACCGCCGTCATCCTTGTAAATAAAGAGTTGCCTTTTATCAGGCGACAAACTGATGGATGCTTCATGATCAAAGGAATTTACAATTTTTCCCATATTCTCCGCTTCTGACCATTTGCCGTCATCACCCATTTTAGATACATAAACATCCTCAAAGTAATAACCGTTATCCTCTACCATATCACCAATGTTTACATCGCGGCGGGCGGTAAAGAACAGTAATTTACCGCTGGTGTCCACTACAGGAGCGTACTCAGGATAAATAGTATTGATATGCTCCCTGAGATTTTCAACCCTGATCGGAACAGGGTTTTTCAGCATCTCCCTTGCAACATGGCACATTGCAATCTGGCGGTCAGCTTTGCTTATATTGACGCTGTCGCCGGCATCAAGGTAAGTTTTGTATTGTTCCGTAGCTGAAATGGCATTACCCAGGTCATAGTTGATGAGATATGAAGTTCCCAGATTAAAATAAGCAAGAACAGGTGCACGTGTTTCTTCGGTCTTATTCCCCGTATAATCTTTGGCTACATTCCTCGAGGCCATTTCAAGAAAGGGTATGGCTTTAAATTTTTCAGCAGGCATGTGTGTATAACACACTCCGATATGATAGGACAGGTTTGCATTGCCGGGCTCGTATTCATATACTTTCATAAAGAGTGGCAATGCATGCTGGTAGTTTCCCAGTGAGAAGTATATGTACGCTGAATCCAGGATTTTTTCCTTGCCTCTTTGAGCAAATGATGAAAAGCTGAACACTAAAAATAGTAAGAAAACAAAATAGGTTGATTTTTTCATATCGAATTAATAAAGTTCCAAATATATTGATTTTATTAGATAATAATGATTTTCAGGTTTTTTTTATTTGAGCAAAAATAATTAAAAAGTTCCGAAAGTTATTATTCTTCAGCATTTGTTCATCATGTTGTTTTATATTGGTTCAGAATTGAATATTGCATAATTTTTTCAACGTTCTACGAAATAAAATCTATTTTGTTATAGCAAAATCGAAGTATCTTAAATTATTTTTGTTTTGTATATATTATTATTTTAAAATGTATTAATCATTTATTCAAAATCAGGATTGAATGGCTATTAACAGAAGAGGCTGCCCTTTTGAGACAGCCTCTTCATCATGTGAAAAAGGTTTATTCGATAATAAGTTTTTCGGAGAAAGAGTTTTCTTTCGTTGTAACCTTCAAGAAATAAATACCTTTTTGTAATCCTTTCAAAATAAGGGTTTGAGAAATTTTAGAAATACCACAACGCACTACAAGTTTCCCTGTAATGTCGAAAATTTCTGCCTGGCCGTTTCCGCTTGAATTTAAAATGACATATTCACTTGCAGGGTTGGGGTAGAGGCTGATACTTTTACCGCTGATTTCGTCGGTTCCGGCGCCGGCTCCCATGTCGTACTTAACAGTTTGGGTTACTAATTTAGTAGCTGGATCTTGAATAAATACTACCAACTGGCAGTTATTTTTTACATAACCTGTCGTGGAGAAGTTGATATTAAAAGTTTGCGGGTTTTGTGACGAAAAATCTATGGATGTGCCATTGGCATCAGGAAACATTCCGCGGCAAACATAATCAATATCTGTGAGACCATACCAACTTACAGGAATAGAAGATTCAGTAAGCGCCATGTGCAGTTTAACGGGCGAAAACGCATTAAACGTTTCCTCCGCGGTGATGGTTGCCGTATAATTTTCTCCCCCTGTATTAACCACCGACAAATCCAATGTGTGAAAAGATACTTTTGTTATTCTATCGTTATAAAAGGGTAAATATACCGAACTGTACTGTCTTGCATACGGAGTTGTCACTCCGTTGACTCTCCACTTTCCATCAGAAATAATGTTCGGGAATCCTGTTATATTATAATAGTTTAAGCGGGTTGCAGATGCAGCATTTCCATAAGCATCTTCGAAACTTCCCCATGCAGATGTAGGATGATAGGCTATAGCAGCAACGTCTTTATGATTGATGACGATCAGGCTGTCGAATCCTTTGGCTGCGTAAGGACAGTAGGTGCAATTAACAGATGTTCCCTTTTCAAACAAGACCAGGTTCCTGGTGACGCCACCTGCAATAGTTACGGTATCGGTATTTGACGAATGGGTATAGCCCTGTGTGCCGTATTTAGCCCTGACAGCATAGATATATGTATCCGGCCATGGCCCAGGCTCCGTATAGGTAAGTCCAGTAGTTGTCGTAGTTGTAATCCCATTGCAGCTTAATTTATAAAGATCGGGCGTGGGGGTGGATGCAGACCATGAAACATCAATATCTACGCCATTTTGCGTGGCTGTCAGATTGAGCGGTGTTCCGGCAAGGGCAGGCAACGATTCAAATTGTACATCGTCAAGGTAATACCCCGATTGGCCTCCTTCAGCAGGGCTGTCAGAACCATCCCATCCAAAGAAATTCACCGCATCGAGTTTAACGGTAGAACCTTCGCCAAAAGGCCCTTTGCTCCACTGATAGCTCACAAGTTCGGAATCATCTTTATAAAAGGTGGCATAGTCGTCATCCAGATCAATGATAAGGTGCAGTTTTATCCAGGTGTTGGATGCAAAAGTCGCTGTAGCTGCATAGGCGCCATTGGCATCAACAAAAATGGAGTCGTGATAGATATAGGCCTGGAACCCCCATATACTGTTGGCTCCGTTGAAATTGTTCAGCAGATTGAAATAACCCAGTTTCCCGGATTCAACATACATATACCATTCAATTTTGTAGCGGCCGCTTGTCTTGTCGAATAACTGCAACACACAGTCGTTGTTGTTGATAACTTTGAAAGAATTTGGACTGCTATGAGCCTGAGCCGATGATACCAAAGGATCTTCGCTGGTACCCGGTGCATTCGACCAGGTGGTCCATGGTGAACCCAGTTGGGAAGCCAGATTCTGGCCTGAGGTGCAGGTGTCGAAATTACTGGTGTAAACTACCTGAGCATTTATTGCAAGCGCAGGCAAAATTGTAAACATTAAGATAAAATAAATTTTTTTCATTTGTTCGGTTTTTTTAATAATTATTACTTCTTATCAGAAGATAAAAATACGATTTTTCTATAAAGGCAAGCAAAAGTTTATAAACTTTTAGCCGCTTCCAGTGCTTTGTCGTAGTCGGGATGGGTGGTTACTTCTTTAACGTATTCTACATAGCGCACGATGCCTTCTTTGTCCACAATCACGATGCCGCGCGACAATAGTCGCAGTTCTTCTATTAAAAATCCGTATTTCAGGCCGAATTCGGTTTCTCTGTGATCGGATAAGGTAACAACTTTGTCAATGCCTTCTGCAGCACAAAAACGGCCAAGGGCAAAAGGCAGGTCGCATGAAATGGTAAGAATAACTGTATTGTCCAGTTTGGCGGCTTCTACATTGAAACGGCGTGTTTGTGCGGCACACACTCCGGTATCCACCGAAGGCACTACCGAGATAATACGTGTTTTTCCATCATAATCGCTCAGTTTATGTGGTTTCAGATCGTTTGCCAGCACAGTAAAATCCTGAGCTTTATCGCCCACTTTTACCATAGTTCCTGCCAGCGTAAGAGGATTTCCTCCAAAAGTAATGATTCCCTGATGTCTTTCCATAGTAATTTTTTATTTATTTAACTGGGTGTCTGCTTCCCTCATGTAAAGAATAATTGTATATTTGAAGCAAAAAGAAATGACTACAATAGAGAATTATCCAAAGGAGTTCCAAGAATTTTTATCAAAGTTTCGAACTGATGATGATTGTTGGGATTATCTTTTTGCCATTCGCTGGGCTGATGGATTTAGTTGCCCAAAATGCAAGTGTTCTAAGTATTACCTAAATTTAAGAAAATTGGCTGAATGTGCAGATTGTGGTAATCAAATATCAGTCACCGCAGGAACGATCTTCCAAGGAACAAGAAAACCTCTTTTACTTTGGTTTCACGTAATGTGGTGGGTGGCTGCACAAAAGACTGGAGTTAGCGCAACTAATTTTAAAGATTTTATGGGTTTTGGATCGTATGAAACTGCTTGGGCTTGGCTACATAAGCTCCGTAGAGTAATGGTTCGCCCTGAGAGAGATAAACTAAAAGGAGTAGTAGAAGTGGACGAAACCTATATTGGTGGAAAAGAGGCAGGAGAAGGAAAGCAAGGCAGAGGGGCAGAAACAAAAACATTAGTTGTTGTTGCTACCGAATGTGTGGGAAAACAAATAGGCCGAGTTCGTTTCAGGTGTATTGCTGATGCTTCAGGCGAAAGTCTTATACCATTCATAATGGATAATATTGAAACTGGAAGTACTGTAATTACTGATGGTTGGACTGGTTATAGCCAATTATCAACTTCAAAAAACTATGAGCATAAACAAATAAAAATCTTGGGAAGTGAAAAAAAAGCACACGAACTTTTACCCCATGTACATTTGGTTGATTCACTCTTAAAACGTTGGATAAACGGAACACATCAGGGAAGTATTTCACCTAAGCATTTACCCTATTATTTAGACGAATATGCATTTCGATTCAACAGAAAACTATCCACATACAGGGGTAAGTTGTTTTACCGATTGATTCAACAAGCAGTAATAACAACCCATGTCCCATTAAATAAATTATATAATTAATTTAGTTGTACATGAGCGAAGCAGACACCCAGTTTTATTAATTAGTGTTTGTAAGAAAACGCCAATTTTTTCGTTACGCTTGCAACAAAAATGCTCATTTACACCAGTAAACTCCGCTTTTTGTCGCTTCACAAGCCTCAAACTTGACGTTTTCTTTGCACAAACACGAGTTCTCTTATAGACACTAATTATTTACAAAAATACGAAAATAAATTGAAAATTATCAAATCAAATCCCGAAGGAAAATTACCTACATTTTTTCAAAATAATGTGCTACTTCTTTGTGACTGCTGAAGTCAACATAATCTTTTTGTGCGCTCCTGAAAATATTTGCCGGAATAACAAAAACCCTTATGGAATCCCAGGTAAAATCAGGACCTGAATAATTTGCTCCATCAACATTTTTGATATCAATCCGGAGATAGGTAACAGAGGGGTAAGGTTCAATAAAATATCTGGTTGCAAAATTGGCCCCATATCCGATCTCGCCCATTTGATACCAATAAGCTGATATGTGATAATAAGGGATAATTAATGAAGAATCTGCCATGCCGGCGGATATCGGGAGCGTTACATTTGTGCTGGGGTCAGCAGCAGAAAATGTATGCTCGCCGAATCCGTACACCCTTACATTGGCATTGCCATTGGTGCCGTTAGTACCTGCAGGGCCTTGAGGACCGGCTTCTTTTTTGCAAGACGTTGTTACCGCTACGATGACCAGCAGCGCAAATAATAGTTTTATTGTTTTCATAATAAATTTTTTAATTATTTATGCAAAGTTACTATCGGAAAATCCTGAAAGCAAGACAAAATTTTCTTTGAATTATTAAGAAACTGTTTTGAATTTATTGTTAATAATACATGGTGTTGATTTTCAACATTTGCCCCAACCCTGAAGGGAGTGTTGAAAATCAATTTGCACCCGCCAGCTGGCGGGACGGGGCAAACAAATTGATTTTCTATCATAAAGCATAAAATACAATATATCAATTTATAAATTCCAAACAGTTTCTAATAGCTTAATACGTATTGATAACAATACAAAAAGGTTGATCCAACAGAAAGTTTTAATGATTACATTTGTTTCCGGAGTTTTTTATAACAGATTTTATGGCTTACAAGAACCTTAGCGATTTTATTCAACTATTGGAAATTGCAGGAGAATTGGTGAAAATAAAGGAATTTGTTTCGCCCAAATTTGAAATTGCCGAAATAACCGACAGAGTTGTAAAAAATGCAGGGAAAGCCCTGTTGTTTGAAAATAACGGTACGGATTTTCCTTTACTGATCAATGCTTTTGGCTCTGAAAAAAGGATTTGTATGGCACTTGGAGTTGAGAAGTTGGATAAAATTTCAGATGAGATCGACTTGCTTTTTAAAAAGATCGTTTCACCTAAACCAGGAATGGTGGACAAATTCAAACTCATACCTGTGTTAAATGAACTTGCCTCGTGGATGCCCAAATCAGTAAAAAGGAGAGGAGCTTGCCAGGGAATTGTGATGAAAACCCCTGATATGGGCAGGCTTCCTGTTTTAACCTGCTGGCCATACGATGGCGGCCCTTTTGTTACGCTTCCTGTCGTGCATACTATCGACCCGATTACGGGCATCAGGAATGTAGGTATGTACCGTATGCAGGTTTTTGGGCCCGATCTGACCGGTATGCACTGGCATTTGCATAAAAATTCGGCAAGGCATTATCACGAATATAAAAGACTCGGAAAACGGATGCCGGTCAGTGTTACACTCGGCGGCGATCCGGTTTACACCTATGCGGCAACAGCGCCGTTGCCCGATGGTATTGACGAATATATTTTAGCCGGTTTTTTGCGTAAGAAAAAAGTATCGATGGTCAGATGCCTCACCAATGATCTTGAGGTGCCGGAAGATGTTGATTTTGTAATTGAAGGCTATGTTGACCCTTCGGAAGAACTTATTTCTGAAGGCCCTTTCGGCGATCATACAGGTTTTTATTCGTTGCCGGATTATTTTCCGAAGTTTCATATCACTTGTGTTACACATCGCAAAAATGCCGTATATCCTGCCACTATTGTTGGTATCCCGCCGCAGGAAGATGCCTGGATAGGCAAGGCCACCGAACGTATTTTTTTAAGCCCGATCCGCCTGACGATGCAACCCGAAATTATCGATATGCACATGCCGGTGGAAGGGGTGATGCATAATCTGGTCATCATAAAAATAAAAAAACAATATGAGGGACAGGCTGAAAAAATCATTAATGGCTTATGGGGAGCGGGACAGATGATGTTTGCCAAGCTGATTATAGCTGTAGATGAACATACGGACATTTTTAATTACAAGGAAATTGCGAGAACATTTTCCGGAAGGGTTGATTTAAATGAAAATATCATTTACTCCAAAGGACCGGCGGATATTCTTGACCATGCTGCTGAAAAATATGCCTTTAGCGGAAAGATCGGCATTGACGCTACCGCGGAAGTTCAGGCCAACGAAATTCCTGTTATTATTGAGACTGAGAAAATACTAAATGAAATACCTGAGATAAAACAGGTGAACGAGACCTTACCATCAGAAAATATTTCGCTGGTGATAATTTCTTTCGAAAAGAATAAGATAAGTCATATCAAAGAATTGACTAAGTATTTTCTGGAAAATAAACTGATTTCGGGAGTCAAATGCCTTGTTTTTGTTGATAGGCAGGTTGATGTGTATGACCTGAAAGATGTGGCATGGCTGGTGCTGAACAACATAGATCCGTCGAGGGATATTTTTATTCATGAAGGAGTTTTTATTGTTGACGGCACCCATAAAACCAAAGAATTTGATAGCTTCGACCGGCCCTGGCCCAACGTGATCGTTTCCAACGATGATACCATAAAAGTGGTAGATGAAAAATGGCCAGGGCTTGGCTTAGGCGAATTTGTCGAATCGCCGTCGCTGAAGTATAAAAAACTTTTGTGGCAGGGTAAGGCTCAAACAGAGGAATAGTATCGTTGGTAAGGGTAGGGGCATGCCTCTGGAACGGATAATGTCTGCCGGTTTAATAATGCTTTTATGTAATGCTATTTCTCACTTGTTATTGACTTTGTATATGCTAAATCCCTCATATAAACAGCATTTTCATTATTCGGGTTCAATTCAAGGCACCTCGAAAAATCATTTATAGCATTAGCCCATTGTTCTAAATTCTCATATTCCAAACCACGATTATAATAAGAGGGTTCATAATTCGGATCGAATTCGATTACTTTTGAATAATCGTTTATCGCTTTTACAGATTGCCCGGAATTTCCATAAGCTACACCACGATTAAAATACGCGGTGATATAATCCGGGTTTATGCCTATTGCTGTGGTGTAATCGGAAATAGCCTTTTCCCATTGCCCAAGATTTGCAAAAGCAACACCCCGGTTAGAATATGCCATATCGTAGGCAGGATTAATTTTGATTGCAGCAGAATAATCCACTATAGCCTTCTCCCACTGACCAAATGTGCCGTAAGCAATGCCCCGGTTATAATACGCTATTTCGAAATATTCCGGTTTGATTTCAATCGCTTTGGAATAATCGTCAAAGGCTTTATGCGTAAGTCCTGTTTTCCAATAGGCCAACCCACGGTTAACATAAGCTATTGCACTCATTGAATCAAATCTGATTGCTTTGTTATAATCAGCAATAGCTTTATTATATTGTCCCTGATCAGCAAATGCATTAGCACGGCCAAAAAACGGCCTGGCTTTATTTGGAGACTTTGAAATTACATCGGTCCATAGAGTTATATCATCCTTCCACACTTTGTTTCTGTTATAGGCCAGAAATGAATTTATTCCAATAATGAAAATTAAAATGGAAACAGCAAAATATTTGTTTTTACTTCCAAATAACATGATTAAACCCGAACTAAGTATCAAAAAGAAACCAAGCGAAGGAATATATGTCCTGTGTTCATAAATCACATCACTTATAGGAATAATACTTGATTCGACAGATAAAGTCAAAAAGAACCAAAATATTCCAAAGGAAATAATTCTATTGCGTTTAAAAATCAATATTGCTAAGGTGAGCATTGATAACAGAATCAGGAAATTCAAAAGAGTTTTTATTTCGAAAAAATGATGCGAAACAGGATAATTGTAATCGAGATTTTGATTGATCGGTAAAATTATAAGTTGAACATACTTGACGATGACACTGAACTGAGTCAGCAGATAGTCAGATGAAGTTATTGTTTCGTTATTGCCATTACCAGAAGGCACCGGTTGAAAAACACTAAATGAAAATTTTATAAATACAACGGTAAAAAAAACAATAAAACCTATGAGTGTCAGGATTATTCTGCGGTCTTTAAAGATTGATGATAATTTTTGTGTTTGTAGAAAAAATACTTCAATAAGGAGGATTGCCAGTGGAAGTGTGTATGCATTTTCTTTCGTTAATACAGCAAGAATAGCAGAAATTAATAATCCTGCGAAATAAAAATATTTTGTTTTTTTTACACCGGATTCCATTCGGGCTTTCATATAAAGCACTAATGACAAAAAATAAAACATGGCAGCCAGCGAAGTCATTCGTTGAATAATGTATGTAACAGATTGAGTGGCCAGAGGATGCGAAACGAACAACAAAGACGAAAACAAGGCAATTGTTTTTTTATGATTACTTACGGAGTTGTTTTTCATGGCAGGGGTGGAGAATATCAGCAGGGTCAGCCACCACGCCAAACCAGCGTTGATAAGATGAATGATTAGGTTTACAAGGTGATAAGTCCAGACAGCGAGTTGACTGAAATGATAATTGAGCACAAATGTGAACATACTTACAGGGCGGTTTGAACTATAACTCCACCATGTTTTTACGTCCGATAATTTCTGTATAGCTTTATTATTCACTATATTGACCAAATCATCAAAATGAAACGAACATTTAAAGGAATTACTATAAATTATTATTCCAAATAACAAAATGATGAACACACTGACAATATTAGCATATTTATTTTTTAGAGTATCAGGAAAATCAGGCTTTAAGTTTTTATTTTGATTTTTTTTATCAGGTAACTTTTTCACAGAATAATTTTTTTGTTAAAAAAAATGAATCTTCTATAACTAACTTTTCGGGCTTATTCAAAATTTTATAGTTTACAAATATATCCAAAATATTTCTGAACCTTATGCCTGTTTGGATTTTTATTCAGTATAACAAGAAGTTTAAAAATAAATTTTTTTATAAAAATAGATTTGTATTTTTGCCACAAAAACATTCTGTTTTAGTTTTAAAATTAAGATACTCAAAAAAAAGTTGTAATAATTTATTGTTATGAAAAATTTCAAAAAAATTCTCGCTATTCTTACTGTTTTGTTAGTAATCCAGGTATTCAGTTTTGCACAGAGTACCATTAAAACTAATTTTCAGAAACCACATACGGAGTTAGCATCACGCGATGTAACTGTATTTTTTACTTTAGGTATTTTAAGGGATTCTATTGTTCATATTGTGTGGGAGAATTATGATGAAGGAAATATAAAAAAAGTTATTCTTGAATCCAGCGATGATGGAATTAGTTTTATAAAACGTTCAGAAGCAATAATTTCTGATCTTCCGGACATCCACCTTTTGGATTATCCCAGGGAAATGAACTATCATAATAATATTTTGATGTCTTCAGAGCATGGCACTACCAGATATATTTTTAATGATGTCTTCAAAAGTAGAAATTTAAATATTGTCACTAAATGGTATCGTGTAAAAATGATAAGTTTTGGAGGTAATACGTATACTTCCCAAATAATTTATACGAATAGTACAGATCAAAAAAATAATAGAACAATCTCAAAGAACATTGAGAGTTCCATAGAAAACAATGTATTAAAAGGTAACAAAAAAATTTCGTGTCCATCGGTCACATCACCTCCTGCAGGTTATGTCGTGTCAAGTCAGGTTCAGACTTATTATGGATCATGCTGCTATTGGGTCGAAACCCTTTATGAAGCAACGGGTCCGGTGGCAACTACTTGCAGTGGTGACGTGTTTGCATGGTGTTGTAATAACGTTCCGGGGGCATCAGCTTGTCCTTCGGGCTATGTTTCTGATCCGTGTTGTGTTCATTATTGTGATGACTATGCTCAGTGCTCCTGCCCGCCATGGCAATGTTGTGACGGAGGTACTGTCACCACATGGGTTGTAACTGAAACAGGGCAACTCACCCCGCCATCCTATCCCTCTACTCCGACAGCTTCTCCTTCTTCGATCTGCCAGGGGAATTCAACAAGTTTGTCCGCGTCCGTATCAGGTGCGACCATATACTGGTATTCAGGATCCTGTGGAGGAACTTTTATTGCTTCAGGCAGCCCAATAACCGTTTCACCTGGATCTACTACCACCTATTACGCTATGTCCTATGATGTTTCTACAGGATGTACTGCGGGTTGTTCCAGTGTTACTGTTACTGTGAATCCGGCACCCGGAGCAGTTACTGTCAGCGGTGCGGGGACATATTGCGACAGTAAAACACTGACCGCCAGCGGAGGTGCCAATGGAATCATATATTGGCAGGGAACTACACCCAATGGCACTTCCACGTCCACTCCAACAAATTCCTATACGGTTACATCATCAGGTACATATTATTTCAGGGCTCATAACAGTTGCGGATGGGGCCCTCAGGGAAGTGTTACGGTTACAATAATACAATCAACAATACCTACACCGACAGCATCTCCTTCTGCAATATGCGGATCAGGTGGTTCTTCTTCACTGTCTGCTTCTGTGCCAGGGGCAACAATTTACTGGTATGCCGGTTCCTGCGGTGGCACACTGGTAGCTAGTGGAAATTCATATACTACCCCCATTCTTACAACAACTACAACCTACTATGTGATGTCGGTAAATTCTTCATGTTCGTCGGGATGTGCTAACATTACTATTACCGTAAATCCTGCTACTACTGCCTCAGCCGGAGGTAGTCAGACCATATGCCAAAACGGAACTGCAACAGTAAGCGGCGCCGGTGCGACAAATTATACTTCTGTTTCATGGACAGAAAACGGCGCCGGTTCTATTACCTCAGGGGCTAATACGTTGACTCCCACATACACGGCAGCTCCCGGAGATGCAGGCAATACAGTAACATTAACTTTGACAGCATCGAATACTCCCTGCACACCGGCTACTGCCACATATACTATTTATGTGAAAGCAATTCCAACTGCCTCAGCCGGAGGTAGTCAGACCATATGCCAAAACGGAACTGCAACAGTAA
>CAZMPB010000072.1:0-1275 GCA_964567775.1 uncultured Bacteroidales bacterium | reverse complement strand
ATACAGTAACATTAACTTTGACAGCATCGAATACTCCCTGCACACCGGCTACTGCAACATATACAATAAATGTTTTAGCCAATGCCACACCGAATTTTTCTGCTTTAGGCCCATATTGTGTGGGAGAAATGCCGGACGCTCTCCCGGGTACCTCTTTAAACGGCATTACCGGAACCTGGAGTCCGGATTCAATTTCAACTGAAAACCAGGGCACTGCTATTTATACTTTTACAGCAGGACCTAACCAGTGTGCTATAAATACAACAATGAGTATTACAGTAAATCCAGGCAATATAATACCATCATTTACCCAACTTGGCCCATATTGTGAAGGTGAAACTCCCGATGCGTTACCTGCAACTTCTATTAATGGTATAACAGGTACATGGAACCCTGCAACGATCAGTACGGCAACATCAGGAACTGCTACATACAACTTTACTCCGTCTTCAGGCCAATGTGCCACATCTACAACCCTGTCAGTAAGCACAAATTCAGTGATTCCTGTTGATATTGACATTTTCTCAAGCCTTACGGGAGTAGTCTGTTCGGGAAATCCGGTACTGTTTTCTTCGTCGGCCACCAATCCGGGAACTTATCCTGTTTATGAATGGTTCCGGAATGGAACGCTTGTTGGGAACAGTTCAACGTATTCGTCCGCCTCACTTTCGTCGGGCGACAAAATTGTTTGCCGGCTTACATCAAATTTAGCCTGTGCAACCAATAATCCGGCCATTTCGGATACAATAACAATGACGGTCGATCCAAGTGTAACCGCTGATGTCGTCTTACAGGCATTTGATAATCCCGCCTGTACGCATACGCTGGTCATATTTACCGCGACACCGGTCAACGGAGGTACAGCGCCTATGTATGAGTGGTATCTAAACGGGAATCCTGTTGGAACCAACAGTAGTACGTATTCTAATATTTTACTGATCACTGGAAACACTATTTATTGTAAGCTTACTTCTAATCAAACCTGCGTATTAAACAGCGTCGTTTACTCTGACACGATCACCATGACCGTGAACCCGATACCTTTAACAGAGGCGGGCCCAACAGTAACATATTACGGCACTCCTGTTCAGATCGGAGATCTTAACAACAGCCCGGGAACCATCACCTGGTCACCTGCAGCAGGGTTAAATAATACCGGGGTAGCCCAACCATTAGCATCACCTTCTGTTACCACAACTTATACACTGACTGTTGACAATTATGGTTGTGTTCGCACAGATACAGTTACCGTATATTTTGGGGGATTAGGACATG
>CAZMPB010000071.1:0-14689 GCA_964567775.1 uncultured Bacteroidales bacterium | reverse complement strand
TATAATTTTAAAATTCAGAATGATACGATTAAGAATAATGATGTTCAAAGTAATTAATAATGAAAAAACGGTATAATATTCTTTTGGCCTGTTCATTGATTCTTGCATTAACCTCATGCGGCCCATCCAAAGAAGAGGCCATCAATTATAACGATCAGATCATTTCAGAGCAGAAGATGATCGCAGATAAAATTAATATTTTAAATAATTCATTGACTCAGGATGCCCCGGGACTCATGGATGAAGCATACCGGCAAGTGCTGATACAGCTTGATTCAGGCACGGTCAACGTTGCCAAAATGGGTGATTTTGACGGTAAAACAGATTTTCGTGAAGCTTCGCTGAAACTGTTTGCTGTATACAAGTCGGTGTTGCAAGGGGAATTTAAGACAATGATTGATATTTTAAAGAATTCAGGCGCTGAAATACCTCCCCAAGCCAAAGATCAGTTTCTTTCAATACGCGAACAGGCGTCAAAAAAAATCGAAAACGGGTTGAAAGAATTCCGGAGGGCGCAAGATGAATTTGCGGATAAATACGGCCTTGTGTTGGACAATACTTCAGGGGTGAATTAACCAAAAAGGTATCTCAGCAGATCTTCAATTTTTTGCAAGGCGACAACCTTGATCTTGAAATTCTTTGGATTCAGGTTTAAGGCATTGTATTTTGAAATAACAATTTCTTCAAATCCCAGTTTTTCAGCTTCCGTGATGCGTTGTTCTATGCGGTTGATCGCCCGTATCTCGCCCGAAAGGCCTACTTCGGCGGCAAAACAACTTTTCATGTCGACAGCAATATCTTCATTGGATGATAAAACAGATGCCATAACAGCCAGGTCTATCGCCGGATCGTCAACGCGGATACCGCCGGCAATATTTAAAAAAACATCCTTGGCGCCCAGCCTGAATCCGCACCTTTTTTCAAGCACCGCCAATAGCATATTTAAACGCCTGAGGTCAAACCCTGTCGAAGACCGCTGTGGATTTCCGTAGGCAGCAGAACTCACCAGCGACTGAACCTCAATTAGCAAAGGTCTCAAGCCTTCAATGGTCGAAGAAACAGCGATGCCGCTATGGTTTTCATCACGCTGTGAAAGTAATATTTCCGAAGGGTTTGAAACTTCCCTCAAGCCGCTGCTCTGCATCTCAAAAATACCCAATTCTGCCGTTGAGCCAAAACGGTTTTTTACAGAACGGAGAATGCGGTACATGTTATTTCTGTCGCCTTCAAACTGTAGCACAGCATCCACCATGTGTTCCAGTATTTTGGGGCCGGCAATAGTTCCGTCTTTGGTGATATGGCCAATCAGAAACACTGGGGTTGACGTGAGTTTTGAATATTTCTGAAACTCAGAAGCCGTTTCCCTGATCTGAGAGATACTGCCTGCTGACGATTCAATCAGTTCTGTTTGAAGCGTCTGAACAGAGTCGATGATAACCATTCCGGGATGTATTTTCTCAATATGCTGAAATATGTTCTGGGTATTTGTTTCGTTGAGTACATAACAGCTTTTGCTGTGGGCATTGATGCGTTCGCTCCTCATTTTTATCTGCTGTTCACTTTCCTCGCCGGTAATGTAAAGAACAGTAATGTCTTTTATGCTCAGGGCAACCTGAAGCATCAAGGTGGATTTTCCGATACCGGGCTCACCGCCTACCAAAATCAGCGAGCCGGGTACAATTCCGCCGCCAAGCACCCTGTTCAATTCATTACTGCCGGAATCCAGGCGTTTGTGCTCATCAATATTTATTTCACTGATGAGTTTAGGCTGAGCCTGGTTTTGAGAGGATAATCTTTTTTTGACAGAGGAAGAAGATTCTTTGGAAATAATTTCCTCGACATAGGTATTCCATTCATTGCATGAAGGACATCTGCCAATCCATTTAGAGGACTGTGCCCCGCAATTCTGGCAAAAAAATATGGTTTGTATTTTGGACATTAACAGATAAAAGGATTCCTATTCCTTGACAAATTCTCTTTCGTCAAGACCCTGCTGGATATCCAGGTCTTCACCGTAATTGTGGGCTATCCGGAGTTTGTTGTCTTTACGTAGCACGATTTCCCACTGGTCTGAATTCTCTCCATTGGAAACCGTGAATTTGTTCCGGGAGTCCATCTGGTAAGTCAACTCACCCTTATAATTCAGTTGGTCAATATAATTTGCATATCCCGAACAATCTATAAATAATTTTCCGTCAGAAGTAAATTCCCAGGTTTCATAAAATACCGTGTCATTAATATCGGTAACATTTACCCGGTCCCATTTTCCGGTGAGATATGTCTGGGTATTTTTTTTACAGGATACCGTAAATACAATGCCAATAATTATTACAGTCAAAAAAACATGCCGTTGAAATGTTTTCATTGTTTTATTATTAATACCACAAAGCTACTTATTTTTTATTAAAATGCAAACCCTTAGTTCTTGGTTTTTATTATTTTTTTCTCGATAAGTGTGGTGGAATAGCCTTTTACTAATTCGATAGTAATGACTTTACCGCCATTTTTTATGACTTCTTCGGCGCCAACTATTTTATCTACCGTATAATCGTTGCCTTTTACTAAAACATCCGGTAAAACAAAACGGATCAAGTTTGAAGGTGTTTCTTCATCAAAAATTACCACGGCATCTACAAAAAATAATGAGGCAAGTAACATTGACCTGGAATGTATATCAATGATCGGTCTGCCTTCTCCTTTAATTTTACCGACCGACAGATCACTGTTTAAACCGACAACAAGTATATCCCCGAGGTCGGCTGCTTTTGAAAGATAATCAATATGCCCTAAATGCATAATGTCAAAACAGCCGTTGGTAAATACCATTCTGGATTTATTAAAACGATAGTAATTCAGTTGTTTTTCAAATTCTGAAGCTGAATTAAAGATCTTTTTTTTAATTTTTTCCAGGCTAGACATTTTTATTATTTAGAATGGGCAACAATATCAATGAAGCAATACCTGCCACAATTATAGCAATTGTCTGAGCGCCCCATATAAGCCACCCTATGGTGAACCCGGTCAGGTTGTTTACTCCGTAGGCAGGTATAGCAAGGGTTTCGGCTACGATTACGGGATAAATCCCGATGCCGCCCTGTACGACCATGATGCCAATAGTTCCCATAACAAGTACCGACAGTGCCGCAGACATGCCGGTATCGCTCGTCTCAACAAGACTGAAAAAACAAACATAGGTCATCAGGAAATACATCACCCAAATGCCTACCGTATATACGATAAAAAGGAATGGCCTTTTTATTTTACCGAGGGATTTTATGCCTTCCCAGAATCCTTTCACAACAGAAACGACCTTGTTGTAAAGCTTGTATTTGGTGAGTTTGGAGTGAAAAATAATAAGAAATAAAATGAACAGAACGCATAGGGCGATAAAGCCATATAAAAAATAACCCTTACCTATCAACTGAAATTTTTCAGCTAAGGGCTGGTATACTTTTTCGTTGACATATCCTGAAAAAGCATCATACTGAATAAAAAGGTTCAGGAAAAATAGGATAACATAAGTTATAAGATCAAGGGCTCTTTCTGCGACAACAGTACCAAACGATTTTTCAAAAGGAATTTTTTCATATTTATTAAGAATGCCGCAGCGCGAAATTTCTCCCAGCCGTGGAAGGGCAAGGTTGGCAAAATAAGCGATCATCAGGCTTAAGAAGGTGTTGGTGAATCCCGGCTTATATCCTATGGTTTCGATCAGCATTTGCCAGCGGAGTGTACGCACCACATTGCTTAATAATGCGAAAAATATACACAGCAGGATCCACCAATAATTTGCTAATGCAAATGATTCGAAGATCTGATTTTTTTCTTCAGCAGTTAGATCTTTAACAAAAAACCAAACAAAGAATACCCCTATTCCAAGAAAAAATAATAATTTGAGTACGGTGAAAATTTTCTTTTTCAATATGGCTATTTCAGTAAGTTTGTTTCTGAATCAGGGAAGATTATTATAGGCGAAAAGCTTTTGGCTTCTTCGCTGTCTATGCTGGCATAAGAAACAATAATGATGAGGTCGCCGACCATGACTTTGCGGGCTGCAGCGCCGTTGATGCCAATGGTTCCTCCGCCTCGTTTGCCTTTGATCACATAAGTATCAAAACGCTCACCATTGTTGATGTCAAAAATATACACCCGTTCGTTTTCGATAATATTGGCGGCTTCCATAAGGTTTTCATCGATGGTGATACTGCCAATGTAGTTCAACTCCGAATGGGTTACCTGTACCCGGTGAATTTTTGATTTTAATACTTCGATAAACATGATGCCGCAAAATTACAAAATAATTCTGATGTTATCAATTAAACGTACTTTATTGAGGTAAACGGCAATGAAAGCCCTGATGTTTTTTGAATCGGCCCAGGAGTTTACAGGTTGGAGTGCGTCCTCATCGGCAATTTCAAAATAGTCGGGTGTGAATTCAGGGAACCTTGATATTTTTGAGCAGACATAAGCTTTTAGTTGTAATACACTTAATTCGCCTGCTAATGTGGAACATTCTTTTAATATCGCGGCTATTTCAGGCGCAATACGGCGGTCGTGTTCAGACAATAAGGAATTTCGTGAACTCAGGGCCAGCCCGTCAAAATCCCTGATTATCGGACAAGGTACAATATTGACAGGGATTTTTTCATTTTTTACCAAAAGCCGGATAATCTGAAGTTGCTGAAAATCTTTCTCGCCAAAATAGGCATTATCAGGTTCTATGATTTCAAAAAGCCTTTTAACCGCGATAGCCATGCCGTTGAAATGCCCCGGGCGCGATGCTCCTTCCATCACTTTTTCGAGTGCGCCAAAATCATATTTTTTAGTAACAGCTTGGGGATACATTTCCTTATTGTCAGGGCAGAATACTACATCGCAGCCTTGTTTCTCGAGCATGTCTAAGTCTTTATCGGTCTGAATGGGGTAACGCGCAAAATCTTCCGGGTTGTTAAACTGGATCGGATTGACAAAAATACTGCAGGCGCAAAGATCGTTTTCTTTTTTTGCCCTTTCTATCAGCGAGAGGTGTCCCTGATGCAACGCCCCCATGGTGGGGACAAATCCAATGTTGTGTTTCAGTTTTTTTTGTGAATGTAGAAAATCTTTAATGTCTGGTATGTGCGAAAAAACTTTCATAAAATAATTTCGGCAAATATAATTATTCCTCTACTAATAATTTTTTTAATAAAGAAAAGTGCAAAATCATAATTTGAGGATCTGAAACTAATCAATGGTTGCAAATAATTATTATATTAATTTTAAAAATAATTGTACTGGAAAGTGTTGGCGATCATTTCACTTGTTTTTATTGTCATCCTCGCTGACGTTATTCTATCGGAATATCCCTGTCTGAGTAATAACAGGTGCAGCCTGCCTGGCTCGGCAGACAGGCTTACCGTAATACGGGGCTTCTGATAATGGCCAGACCTATTTGTAATGATGGACAAATCTTGTATTTACAATCGGAAAAAACTGCATAGTTCCCAAACACATTGCTGACAAAAATCTTTATCATGCTTCCCACAACCGAAAGTCTTCATTTGTGAATGTGTAGCCGATGGTATGTTACGGTGCTCTGCACCTTACTTTTTGAGGGGGTACCATTTCTAACAAATATTTCGGGGCTCTGCCCCTGATAAAGCCTTTTTTCTAAAATAATGTTTAATAAAACATGAGATTCTCAGACAAATTTGAGTTATCGTTTTTTTTCCAGCACCTCAAAAAAAGAAATTACCAAGAAAAGGCTATGATATAAAAATAAATTAGTAATTTTTTCGTACTTTTGCAAATCGGATTGAGTAAAAAATTTAAATTATGGCGAAATATAAGGTATTATTTGTAGCTCAGGAAATTGTCCCTTATTTGAATGATAGCCCTATGGGGCAGATATGCCGCGAACTTCCGCAGGGTATCCAGGAAAAAGGCAGGGAAATCAGAACATTTATGCCGCGTTTTGGCTGTATCAATGAAAGACGCAACCAGCTTCACGAAGTTATCCGCCTCTCAGGAATGAATCTTATTATTGACGATACCGATCATCCCCTGATCATTAAAGTCGCATCTATTCAATCTGCCCGTCTACAGGTCTATTTTATTGACAATGAGGATTATTTTCAGCGCAAAGCGATCTTTGCAGATAAGAACTGTGTGTTCTTTACAGACAATGATGAACGGGCGATTTTCTATGCCCGCGGAGTAATTGAAACGGTGAAAAAATTAGGATGGTCGCCCGATTTAATTCATGTGCATGGATGGTTTTCAAGCCTGGTGCCTTTTTTCATTAAAACAGCTTTTAAAAATAACCCTTTGTTTTCAGATACAAAAATTGTTTGTTCGCTTTACGACGACGATTTTAAGAGCAGCTTTACCAAAGAATCTGTTAAAAAACTTAAATACGATGGCGTGACTGATAAAGACATCAAGCAATATAAAAGCCTTGATTATCTTGGTATGATGAAAGGTGTTATTGATTTCAGCGACGCCATAATTCTGGGCTCTGAAAAGATTAACCCCGAGGTGCTGGCGTATGCTAAAAAATCAAATAAACCCATGCTGGCTTATCAGCCGAAAGATAAATATATTAATGCTTACAGCGTATTTTACGATGAATTGGTTGACGAACTGATCAATGAAGATGCTGTAAAATAATCTAATACTGAAATATTTGAAAAACTTCCGAATCAAAATCCGCTTAGCCTTTTTACTTTTTTTATTCATTTATTTTATTACTTCATGCAATAAAAATGAAGAGTTAGGGCTTAACATTCAACCCCCCGAAGACATCATGGGCGTGAATTTTATTGATACAATACCTCTTATTGCCTATACTGTTTATGAGGATTCCATAAGAACAGATGAGGTTACCTATAACCTCATCGGCAGCTATGCTGACCCGATCTTTGGCCTGACAAATGCAGGAGCATATACTCAGTTTAAGTTGACATCTGCCGATGTGAATTTTGGCACAGACGACAATCCATTTGCGGTTTGCGACTCTGTTGTTTTATCGTTGGCTTATCAGGGGTTTTATGGCGATACCTCCACGACGCTAACTTTAAACGTTTTTGAAATTTCGGATGATATGGATATCGATAAAAATTATTATTCAAACGATATCCTCGGCGTTTATAAGAACAATCTTGCAAATGTCAGTTTTAAACCAAATTTCAAAGACAGTGTTCAGGTGGGATCAACAAAATATGCACCTCATCTCAGGGTAAAATTAAAAAATAGTATAGGACAAAAATTTATAAATGCCTCCCATACGCCTGATCTTGCTAATAATGCTAATTTTCTGAAATTTTTTAAAGGCTTGTATATTTCTACTAAGCAGGTGTCTTCTGGGGGCGCCATTTTGTACTTTAATTTTCTTTCATCTATTACAAAACTTTCCTTGTATTATCATAATGATGAAGATACTGCAGCGTATAATTTTATTATTGACGCCACCTGTGCTCGTTATAACAGCTTTGATCATAAGAATTTTTCGTCAGCCGATCCTTTGCTGAAGCAGCAAATATCAGGAGATACAATCCTTGGCGACAGTGTACTTTATGTTCAGGCTATGGCCGGCACTAAAATCAAGATAAAATTTCCTGATATTTTAGGCCTGAATAACCTTGGAAAGATCGCCATAAATAAAGCAGAACTGGTGCTGAAAGTTGATGAAAACACCATCGGTAGTTATTCACCTCCTGAAAAACTCATACTGTCTAAAATTAATTCCAGCGGAACCTTAAGCTTTCTAACAGATTATGCTTATGGTGATGCCTATTATGGAGGATCTTATTCGTCAACCACAAAAGAGTACCGGTTTAATATCGGGCAGCATGTTCAGGATGCTTTACTGAAAGGGTCTTTTGAAGATAAAGGGTTATACCTCGTGGTTTCCGGAAGCGCTGTCAAATCGAACAGGGCGATATTAAAAGGAAACAAGACATCGCAGGATAATTTACGATTAGAAATCATTTATACAAAAATTGATTGATATATGTGTGGAATAGTTGCTTATATAGGCCCCAAACAGGCATACCCGATTTTGATTAAGGGCTTGCACCGATTAGAATACAGGGGGTACGACAGTGCCGGAGTGGCCATTTTAAATAATGAAATAAAACTTTTTAAAAATAAAGGCAAAGTTGCCGAACTTGAAAATTTAGTTAAAAATAAAGATTTATCCGGTACCGTGGGAATTGCACATACGCGTTGGGCGACTCACGGCGAGCCTAATGATGCCAATGCTCATCCTCATGCTTCAAATTTAAATGATCTGGCCATTATTCATAACGGCATTATTGAAAATTATGCATCATTACGCGAAGAACTGATGAGCAGAGGTTATGTTTTTCAAAGCAATACCGACACGGAAGTGCTGATTCACCTTATTTCCGAAATTCGTTCCAACGAAAAAGTGGATCTTATTAAAGCCGTACAACTGGCATTAAACCAGGTAATAGGCGCTTATGCCATTGTTATTATTTCCAGTGAAGATCCCGATATGTTGATCGCGGCTAAAAAAGGAAGCCCTTTGGTGATCGGTATTGGCAAAAAAGAAACATTTGTAGCTTCAGATGCCACCCCGATCATAGAGTACACTAAAAATGTTGTTTATCTGAATGACGAAGAAATTGCGATCATTCGCCGGAACGAAGACCTTAAGATTACGACAATAAAGAATGTTGATAAAACACCATATATTCAGAAACTTGAAATGAACCTGAGCGCCATCGAAAAAGGCGGTTTCCCTCATTTCATGCTGAAAGAAATCTACGAGCAGCCACGGGCGGTCAGGGATTGTATGAGAGGCCGTTTAAATGCTGAGGATGGAAGGGTTTCCCTGGGTGGCATCCTGGATTATATTGAAAAGATGACCAAGGCAGACCGTATTATTATTGTGGCTTGTGGTACTTCATGGCATGCCAGCCTGGTCGGGGAATATTTATTTGAAGATATTGCCCGTATACCTGTTGAAGTTGAATATGCATCCGAATTTCGTTACCGGAATCCGATAATTAATGAAAATGATGTGGTTATCGCCATATCCCAATCCGGGGAAACTGCGGATACCTACGCGGCTATTGAACTTGCAAAGTCCAAGGGGGCGACAATAATAGGTATCTGCAATGTCGTAGGGTCTTCCATTACAAGAATGACACATGCCGGATCATATACTCATGCCGGCCCCGAGATCGGTGTGGCATCCACAAAAGCATTCACGGCACAGGTTACCATATTGACATTGATGGCGCTGATGATCGCTGACAGAAAAGGCAGTATTTCAAAATCCCGTTTTCATCAATTGATTCATGAACTCGAGTTGATCCCTGATAAAATCGAAAAAACACTTAAGGTCAACGACCAGATCATAGAAATTGCAAAAATATTTAAGGATGTAAGGAATTTCTTGTACCTTGGAAGAGGATACAATTTCCCTGTCGCCCTTGAAGGTGCATTGAAATTAAAAGAAATTTCATACATTCATGCCGAAGGCTATCCTGCCGCAGAAATGAAACACGGTCCGATAGCGCTCATCGATGAGGAAATGCCTGTTGTTGTTTTAGCAACGAAATCACATGTATACGAAAAGATCGTTACAAGTATTGAAGAAGTGAAAGCACGTAAAGGTAAGATCATTGCACTTGTTACCGAAGGCGATATAAAGGTTAAAAAGATCGCGGATTATGTGATTGAAGTTCCTGATTGCGATGAAATTTTTACGCCCTTGTTGGCTACCGTACCATTGCAATTACTTGCATATCACATCGCCGTGATGCGTGGTTGCAATGTCGATCAGCCCAGAAACCTTGCAAAATCAGTAACAGTTGAATAAACGGGCCCTGCATGAAAATTTTTGAGATCATTGACTATTTTGAGCAGATAATTCCCCTTGATTTTCAGGAAACTTATGATAATTGTGGCTTGCAGGTCGGAAATGCCCGGAACGAGCTCACGAAAGCACTGATAACCCTTGATATCACGGAGCGTGTTCTGGATGAAGCCATTGAAAAAAACTGCAATCTTATTATATCACATCATCCACTTATTTTTCAGGGGATAAAGAAAATTACAGGATCAAATCCGGTAGAAAGAATTTTAGAAAAAGCCCTGAAATCGGATATGTGTATTTATTGCTCTCATACTTGTCTCGATAATAATTTCAAAGGATTGAACACTTTTATTGCCGGGAAAATAGGATTAAACGATCTTAAAATTCTTGAACCCACAAAAAACATCCTTAAGAAATTAGTTGTTTTTTGCCCGGTGGATCATGCTGAAAAGGTCAGAACAGCACTCTTTTCTGCGGGCGCCGGACATATCGGAAACTACGACTCATGCAGTTTTAACACCACCGGGGCGGGGAGTTTCAAAGCAAATGAGCAAGCAAATCCCTTTGTGGGAGAACTCAATAAACTGCATTTTGAACAGGAAGTACGGATCGAAACTGTTTTTACCGAAAACATCAGGCATCAGGTAATACAAGCCATGTTGCAATCACATCCTTATGAAGAGGTGGCTTATGATATTTATCAGCTTGATAATGCTTATGGCAGAGCCGGCTCCGGAGTTATCGGTGTGCTGCAGCATGAAATGAATGTAATGGATTTTATGCGCCTTTTAAAAGAAGTGTTTAAAACCGGAAGCATACGCTACAATAATACCGGCAATAACATTATCCGTAAAGTGGCCGTTTGCGGAGGCTCAGGGAGTTTTCTTGTAAAAACAGCGATTAAAAATAATGCGGATATATTAATAACCGCCGACATTAAATACCATGAATTTTTTAATGAGAAAATAATACTCGCCGACGTCGGGCATTTTGAATCGGAAAATTTCTCTACAGAACTAATTGCTTCAATCATAACAAAAAAATTTCCTACTTTTGCATTTTTATTTTCAGAAAATAATACAAACCCGGTAAATTACTTTTAATATTTAATTAATAAATTATGGCAAAGTCAATTACAAAAGGTAAAACTGTTCAGGCAAAACCTAAAAAAGAAATTACAAAACCTGCTGCAAAGAAAGATGTTAAAAAAGAAACCGTTAAAGCAAAGGTAAAACCTGAACCAAAAAAACAAGTTACGATGAAGTCAGAGCCAAAAAAAGAAATTAAGGCTAAAACTTTGCCCAAGAAACAGATAGAAAAAATGCCGGAACCTAAAAAAACAATTCCGCCAAAAGCTGAAATAAAAAAGGTTATTAAAGCTCAGCCAGCGCCATCCAAAAAGACCGTTGCCGTTCCTGAACCCCCCAAGGCATTAAAATCAGATAAAAAAACCGCTCCGACAAAAGTTCTTTCAAAGGAAAAAGGTGCTAAAGAACCAGAACCAAAACCGGAAAAAACTGTTGAGGCTGAAATAAAACCTGTTTACCAGGATAATGATGATAAAACAGATCTTTCTATTGAAAGAAAATTGGTTTCATTGTTCAGTCTTCAGTTGGTTGATACAGAGATCAATAAAATAAGAATAATTCGCGGGGAATTACCGCTGGAAGTACAGGATCTGGAAGATGAAATAGCCGGTCTGGAAACCCGTCTCGAAAATTTGCAGATCGAATTAAAAGAATTTGATACCGACATTAAAGAGAAGAAAACAGCCATCAAAGATCATCAGGCGCAAATAAAAAAGTATGAAACGCAACAGATGAATGTTCGGAATAATCGTGAATACGACTCGCTTACCAAAGAAATTGAATTTCAGACATTAGAGATTCAGCTTTGCGAAAAGAAAATTAAAGAAATAGCTTATGGGCTTGATCTTAAAAATAAAGTCATTGAAGAAACAAAACAAACACTGAAGGACCGCAAAGAAGATCTGAAACAGAAAAAACTTGAGCTTGATGATATTGTAACTGAAACAGAAAAAGAAGAAAAGAAACTTCTGAGCAAACTGGAGGAAAATCAAAAAAATATTGAAGAGCGCCTCTTCACTGCATATCAGCGTATTAAGAAAAATGCCCGCAACGGGCTGGCAGTTGTCGTTGTTGAACGCGATGCCTGTGGTGGTTGCTTTAACAAAATCCCGCCCCAGCGCCAGCTTGATATTAAAGTGCACAAAAAGATCATTGTTTGTGAATATTGCGGAAGAATCCTGATCGATAAAGCTATCGAAGAAAAAGTAAGAGGAAATAATTAAAAATTGTAAAAAGCAAATAGTAAAGAGGCTGCCTTTTGAGACAGTCTCTTTTTTTTATATCACTCCCCCGTTGTGCGAAGTTTCCGAACTTCGCACTTTATAATCCGTAGTTTTAAACTACGCCAGTGTTAACCCAAACTAATATTTAATTCCTTTAATTGTTCCGGCGATATCGCTGCAGGGGAGTCAATCATCACATCCCGTCCGGAGTTATTTTTCGGAAAAGCAATATAATCCCTGATCGAATCAGAACCTCCGAACACAGCACAAATACGGTCAAAGCCAAAGGCAATACCGCCGTGAGGAGGCGCGCCATATTCAAAAGCGTTCATCAGAAAACCAAACTGTTTTTGTGCATCTTCATCTGTAAAGCCTAGTACACTGAACATTTTTTTCTGCAAATCCTTGTTATGAATTCTTATAGATCCCCCGCCTATCTCAACACCATTGATTACAAGGTCGTAAGCATTGGCTTTTACTGACTTCGGGTCTGTATCCAGCAGGGGGATGTCTTCAGGTTTTGGAGAAGTAAAAGGATGATGCATAGCATAAAAACGTTGTGTCTCTTCATCCCATTCAAGTAGTGGAAAATCAACGACCCATAATGGTTTGAAATCGTCGGGTTTGCGCAAGCCAAGCCGGTTGCCCATTTCAAGACGGAGCTCGCAAAGCGCTTTTAACGTTTTTTCTTCCTTTCCGGCTAAAACCAGCAACAGGTCTCCTGGTTTTGCGCCAAAAACACCGGCCCATTTTTTTAGTTCCTCTTCAGAGAAAAACTTACTCACGGAAGAACTGAAGGTGCTGTCGGGATTCCATTTAACATACACCAGTCCTCCGGCGCCAACCTGAGGCTTTTTAATAAATTCAGTCAGCTCGTCGAGCTGTTTGCGCGAGTAATCTCCGCAACTAGGAGCACAAATACCCACAACAGTTTCTGCATCATCGAATACTTTAAAGCCTTTGCCTTTTACTAAAGAATTCAGTTCATTAAATTTCATCCCGAAACGGATGTCGGGTTTGTCAGAACCATAATTTTTCATTGCATCATCATACGACATGATCGGAAACCCGGGAACATCCATTCCTTTAACCGTTTTGAACAAATGTCTGGTAAGCCCTTCAAACGTTTGAATAATATCTTCGCGGGTAATAAACGACATTTCACAATCGATCTGCGTAAATTCCGGCTGACGGTCAGCACGCAGGTCTTCATCACGGAAACAGCGCACTATCTGATAATACCTGTCGTAACCTGCAACCATCAGGAGCTGTTTAAAGGTCTGCGGTGATTGAGGCAACGCATAAAATTCATTCTGGTTCATACGCGATGGAACCACAAAATCGCGGGCGCCTTCAGGGGTGGATTTTATGAGGAAGGGCGTTTCTATTTCAATGAAATTTTGGGCGTTCAAATAATTACGCGTTTCAACACCCATTTTGTGACGCAGTTCCAGGTTTGTTTTATTTACATTCCGACGGAGGTCAAGATAACGGTATTTCATGCGCAGCTCATCGCCGCCATCCGTATTATCTTCAATGGTAAAAGGTGGGATTTTTGATGTGTTAAGAATGTCGAGTTCTTCAACCGTGATCTCTATATCACCGGTGGGCATCTTCGGATTTTTATTGCTTCGTTCGGCAACAGTTCCGTTCACGGAAATAACATACTCACGGCCAAGCTCACGGGCTTTTTGGCATAAAACGGATTTGACATCCATATTGAAAACGAGCTGTGTGATGCCATAACGGTCGCGCAGATCGATAAAAGTAAGACCGCCCAGGTCTCTCGAACGTTGTATCCAGCCGCAAAGAGTAACCTTTTTACCCTTGTCATTGATCTTTAATTCTCCACAAGTATGAGTCCTTAACATAAGTTTAAATTTAAAAGGCGAAATTAATCATAATTGGCTTATCCTTTTGAGCGTAATTTGATTATTTTTGTGAATAAATATTCTATGGAACCCATATTTTATTCCGACGAGGCCTTCATGAAGGAAGCTATCAGGGAAGCACAGAAAGCTTTTGAAAAGGATGAAGTTCCCATTGGAGCCGTGATCGTTTGTCAGAACAGGGTTATTGCCCGTGCCCATAATCTTACCGAATGCCTGAATGATGTTACCGCTCATGCCGAGATGCAGGCCATAACGGCTGCTGCAAATTACCTGGGAAGCAAATATCTTATAGATTGTACACTTTATGTAACGGTTGAGCCTTGTGTGATGTGCGCCGGAGCCTTGTTCTGGTCGCAGATCAGCAGAATCGTATATGCTGCTGACGATCCTAAACGCGGGTTTACTTTGCTCAAAAAAAATATTCTTCACCCGAAAACAAAAGCGGAAGGCGGGCTAATGAAAGAAACAGCCGCTCAGATGATGGCGGATTTCTTTAAAAAGAAAAGATAAAACCACCGATAAGGTTTCTTTACAACAAGATGTGCCGAAAAAATCTTTGCAAGAGCATCTTCCGTTATTCATCAGCCATTTTCCTTATTTTGGGAACAGGTATTCTAAAATTTTTGTTGGGAATCTGTGTAAAAACAATTTAAATAACTA
>CAZMPB010000070.1:0-14770 GCA_964567775.1 uncultured Bacteroidales bacterium | reverse complement strand
ATTAACAATCAATTGTTTATAAGTGAATTGCTCAAGTGAGAAATGTTAGTAAGTAATAACGCAAGCACCCTTATTTGCAACTTTAGGACAACTTAAGAATGAAGATTAAGAATTTTAATATTACAGTTTTTATCATTGTAACAATTATTGCTGGAGTACTTTTATTCCCATCATTATTTGCTGCATTTGCTGAAGACGAGGGGACAATAAAATCAGACGACACATTTTTGTATTTCTTTGCCCGACTTTTTTACGTTCTGCGATTTCCAACTCATACTTTGCTTTGGCCAATTATCACAATAGTTGGGCCATTGACATTTTTCGCCGGACTGTTTATTAATTGTATGTTTTATGGGCTGGTCGTTGAGAGAATAACTTCATTGTTCAGGATAAAGAAAGAAAACAATATTGACACGAATGACGAGAAAAGCAGCACATAAGAGCACATTTGCAATGGGCAGGGTATCGTGCTCCACAGAAACATTAGTGGTAAAAGCCCCGGCCATCGCAAATTAGCAAACCCTTACCTGATCGCACAGGCAATCGTGGCGATACTTACCCTTACCCCTGGAATCTGAAGCAGCATGTTTGCGCAGGCTTCGAGCGTGGCGCCCGTGGTTACCACATCATCAACCAGGAGTATGTGCTTGTTGATCATGTGCTGATGGTCTTTTAGCGCGAAGATCTCTTTTACATTTTCCCAGCGCCGGAATCTTGATTTTTTTGTTTGTGTCTCTGATGCATAGGTGCGCACAAGCGTATTGATGTCATAGGGTTTAGCAAATGCTTCAGCCAGGCCACGGGCTAACATCTCGCTTTGATTATACCCGCGCTTTCTCTTTCTTTTTGGATGCAGGGGAACTGGAATTATTAAGTCAACATCGGAATAAAATACAGATTTTTTAAGGTAATCTCCAAATAATTTGCCGGTATAAACGCCGATCTCCTTTTTGCCCTTGTACTTTAATTGATGCATCAGGTGTTGGACCTTACTGCCTTTGGTAAAATAATACAGCGACGAAGCATGGTTTATGTTTACCCGTCCCCAGAAGATCCGGCAGACTGGATTATCTTCTTCGCCCCAGAAATTGGTCTTCGGAAGCTGATGCAGGCAATAACTGCACAGAATTTCTTCGTGTCTGAACAACGTATTGCCGCATGAGTAGCAGATACGCGGAAAAAATAATGAAAAAAAATCGTAGAAATATGACACGCCGTGTAGTGGTATTTTGAGTTTATTGTATAAAATTATGAATAAATTAAGTAATTTTGTTAAAAATTTCATTCGATGGACAACGCAGGCGAAAATAAACCAAAAACAACTAAATTTAAAGTAATTATAGGTATTGAATCCGCAATAATTCTTGCTTTGTTGGTGCTTCTTATTACAAGCCGTTCCAAAGTGAACACGTTTATTATTGAAAAAGATAAAGCCGTTACCGAACGCAATGTTTTACAAAACGAACTTGACTCACTGCTTACTGAACATGAAAAGATACGGACCGAATACGGAAATTTGACGGCAGATCTGGGTCTCAAAGACAGCACCATCCAGGCACAGGCCGAAGAAATTCAAAAACTTATCGAAAGCAATGCCGGCAAACGCCAGATACAGCGCAAGCTCGATTATCTGCGGGGAATCACGCAGGATTATGTCGCCCAGATCGATAAACTGCTTAAAGAAAATGAAAACCTGAAAACAGAGGTAAAAGGCATGCAGGAAAACATCAAGGAAGAACAGAACAAGAGCCAGCTACTTGAAAAAGACAAGACCGCATTAAAGGAGAAGTTAGATAATGCCGCCGTATTACAGGCGAATTCGCTGACTGCTTATGGGATAAAGTTGAAACAGGGCGGCAAGAAAGAAGAGATGGAAGATAAGGCCAAGAGGGTGGAAAAAATTAAGATATCTTTTACTTTGTCGAGAAACCCCTTGGTCGAAGAAGGGTTAAAGAGTGTATACATTCGCATTGCACGTCCGGATCAGGCGATTCTGAATGAAGGAAGTTCTTTTGAATACGAAGGAAAACAAATCATGTATTCACTGCAGGAGCAGGTATATTACAAGGGAAGCCCGATACCGGTTAATATGTATTATGAAAAGACCGACCGCATTGTTCCCGGAACATATCATATTGCAGTGTTTACCGATGGGAAAGAGATAGGCCAGACACAGTTAGTACTTAAATGATAAAATAAAGTAATATTAATAAGTTTAAATAATAAAAATTTATGGAACCAAGCACCGAAACAAAGAAAAAACCTAATATTTTCATGTATGTGTCAATACTTTTATTGATAGCATGCGCTGTGCTGACCTGGCAACTTATCAGCAGCAAAAAGACGATCAACTTGCAAAATGATACGATCGTAAGTGTCAATGAAGAAAAAGCTCAAACCATTGCCAAGCTTGAAAATCTGAAAAAGGAATACGAGCAACTTTCAAAAGACAATGAGCAGCTTTCAACGATGTTTAACGAGGAAAAAGCCCATGTCGAAAAACTGCTTGAAAAAATCAAAAATTCTGAGGGTTCCGTTGCAAAATACAAAAATCAGGTGGCTTCTATGGAAAACCGTTTGAAGGAATATGAACAGCAAATTGCCGAGCTAAAGCAGCAAAACAAGGAATTGGTCGAAGATAATTTTCACATAAAAACAGCCCTCGATTCCACAACCATCGAAAATAAAGAATTAACCACCGCAAATAAAGAGTTGACTGAAACTGTGAACAAGGGATCTGCGCTGACTTCTTATGATATTAATGCAGATGGTTTGTTTATCAGGAACAAAGTAAAGGAAATTCCTACGCAACGCACAAAAAGAGTTGAAAAGATACGTGTTTGTTTCACTATCGGCGAAAATGCCATTGCCACGGCAGGGAACAAAACCATTTATTTAAGGGTGGCCGACCCTAATGGCACAATACTTGCTCAGGGCGAAGGCGATGAATTTTCTTTTGATTATAATGGCAAAAAATTACAATATTCCGCTAAAGAAAGTATTAACTATAATAATAAAGCAATGGATATGTGTCTTTACTGGAATAAAACTAAAGAAATAACTCCGGGAACCTACACGGTTGATATCTTTGCCGACAACGCTGTGATCGGAACCACTACTTTTAAACTCGAAAAATAATAACCCAAAAATAAAAAAAACATGAAAAAACAAATTTTGAACCTGCTGGTTCTTGCTGTTCTGATCTGTTTTGCAGGCAGTACCTATGGACAAACCGACAAGGTTATCAAAGAAGAAAAGATTAAAACCGGCTTTCATTGTCCCAACGGAAAAGCCCTTCTTGAAAAAGAACTTATAAAGGTTGAGGGCGTAACAAATGTTGTGGCAGATGTCGAAACAAAAATTGTAACGATCAATTATGTTGAAGGTAAAACCAACAGGGAAAAACTTGTGAAAGCAATTGAAACCATTGGCTATGCCACAGAGGACACCAAATCAACCACGACGATCAAAAAAGCTTGTTCGCATGAACAGCCGCAGAATCAGCCACAGGAGAAATAAATCGCTCTTTTCAAGTAACATTATAAAAAGCGCGAATATTCGCGCTTTTTTAATGTATTGGGTCGATAATATACAGACAGGATCTTCGGTTGTTGAATAAAATTGGACATTATGCCTAAACTCAGATATTACTTTTTATTTTTTGTATTTTTCATACCGGCATTGATAAGTGCCCAGACACCCGAACCAACTGAAACGAACGCATTGTTGAATGTTTCGGTCGCCAGCATGGAGGGCAAACCCAGGCCTGGTGAATTGATCAGCCTGTCAGGGCAAAAAAATAAAAAACCGTTTACTGGAATAACAGATGCCAAAGGCAAATTTTCCGTTTTGGTCCCCGAAGGTGATATCTACGATATTAAGTATAAAACTTTTGGAGGAGATGTGAAATATAAACAGATAACAATCCCGAATCAGGAAGGTATGTATACGTATCAACTCGATATAAAATACGATCCGCCCAAAACGTATACCCTCGAAAATGTTTTTTTCGATACGGGAAAATCCTCGCTGCGCCCTGAATCATATAAGGCACTCAACGACCTGGTGGAAGTTTTGAAACTTAAACCTACGATGGTTATTGAAATTGCAGGGCATACAGATAGTGTCGGCTCTTCCGAATCAAATCTGAAGCTTTCATTTAACCGCGCCAATGCTGTGAGGACTTATCTGGTCAGCCATGGCATCGCCGCTGAAAGAGTCACCGCTCAGGGCTATGGGGATACACAGCCTGTGGCAACAAACGATACCGAAGAGGGACGTCAGCAAAACCGCCGGACAGTAGTTCGTATCATCAAGGAATAATTATTTTCGGGGCGTCAGTCAATCGGCTTAGTATTAAAAAGTAACATCACCTTTAAAATTTTTTAATATGTGATGCCGAATTAACATGAAGCTGACTTCATATTCTATGCAACAAAATGAAATTGAATAAAATAAATAAAAAAAGGGCCATTTTTTTTAATTTTTATTTTTTTTAAATTTTTATATTTGCAAAAACGCTGACCAGTCATTAAAAAATTCAGATAAACCAATCTTTTATGATCGCGAAAAAACAAGTGTTCCCTGTTCTGTTAATGATTGTTTTTGTTTGTATAGCAGGTATTTCCTTCGCTCAGCCCAACCAGATTATTAAAGAAGAAAAAATTACCGTTGATTATCATTGCCCGCAGGGTATGGATTTTGTGAAAAAAGGGCTGATGAAGGTTGTTGGTGTAACGGCTGTTATTGCCGATCTTGAAACGAAAGTTGTGTCTGTTAAATATGTTGATGGACAAACCAACAGGGAACAACTGGTTAAAACTATCGAACAGTTGGGCTATATCATTGAAGATTCAAAGCCTGATGTCATCATCCGTAATTCTAACATGGACGAGCAGCCGCAATCTCAGGAAAAGCAAAATTAAGTTTTCCGAATTAAGCCTCCGGCTTGATAGTCTGCTTTCGCTTTTTTTATCTTTATGAATTAAAAATATGCTCTTACCTGTATACTCCCGACATGAATTATCTTGTTCGTGCCGGTTTTACGCCCGTCATAAATAAGGTCCAATTGAAGGTTGTTGCCGAGGTTTCGCTGGAAGGTTAATCCCCAGGTGACATTCTGCCCGTTCTTTAGGCCACCGAGCATTTCATAAGCCAGAGAGGTGTTGTCGGATGCGTTATAATTTATGTTGATATAGTTGACTTTTGCCTGTAGCGTTCCCTTGCCGGGAAAGTTATACTTGCTTTCAAGCCCGAAATTGTGGTTAAGCGCACGTTCGTTGGGCGAAACAGCGGTATTGCGTTTGTCGGAGAAATTATATGTGAGGCTGATACGGAATTTGTTTCCAGGCTGAAAAATAAATTTTGGCTGAATTTCCCAATAGGAAAGATCGTAATTTTTCGAGGTAAAAAATTCAGACACATACGATTTAATTCCCTGCTGGAATTCGATATTTGTGTAAAACTTACGTGTAATATTCCATCGTATTTTAATGCCATACGATTGTTGTGAGCGGGTTTCAAAGCCGTTGAGCAACATCATTTTTGAGTTGTTCAGCAGGTAAGATATTTCGGCGGCAATTTTCGGATGGCTTTTGTTGAAAAACAATACAGATTTGAACGAAGTTGCAGACGACATCAGCGAAGTGTCGTTCAGGTTGAACATAAACGGATTGTATGCCTGTAAAAGATTCGTGTTGGTGCTTTTGTGGCCTATGCTGTAAGATGATTGCAGCGAAAACCGTGATATGAATTTCCGAAACCCTTTTTTGCTCTTCCAGACAATGCCCGGGTCTATGGTGATCGCTTCACTGAACTGGTTGGAATACGTTTTAATATAATCGAAAGTGGGCGTAAAAATGCGGATGTAGTTTGCCTGATCTTTAAAAACTGCCACGTCAAATTCATTAAGTTGTTTGACACCATCGCTGTTGTAGTCGGTCCAGGCGTAAACTCCTTGTCCCGGCGTAACTTCGAGATAGGAATATTCTTTCTTTTCCTCCATGCCTGAACCGACTTCGTAATAAGTCGTTGATAAAATCACATTTTTTAAAAGACGTACATAATATTCTATCCTTCCGATCAGCATATTGTCTGGTTTTATCCGGCTTAAGGCGGAGTCTTTTACTTTAAGCATACGGTATGTGGCGTTGATCTTAAGTGTGTTTTTTGGGTTTTTTGCCAACTCGACACTTAGGTTGAAGTCATCGGCATCGGTGGCGAGCGTCAGATCATTATATAAAGGCAGATAGTCATAACGCTTTTTATAGCTGACCTTATATTTGTTTTTTGCCGAATCAGGACTTCCGAAAAAAGCTTCATAAATGTTGAATGCAAAGCTGCTGCCTAACAGCGAATCCGCTATTTTTAAATTGAAGGTATTATGTTCCTGCTCTTCGCGTACCCCGACAGAAAACCATTTGAACTTTTTTATCAGTTGTGCTTTTTGTTTAAAATAGGCTGTTTTGTATGTTGGTGTGTTGGTGCTCAGATAACTTCCGTTAAATGTCAGGAAGAAATTTTTATAATCCTGGGCTATATCCAGTTGATTCATTAATCCGCTGTAATTGCTGCCATGAAGGTAATACTTCAACTGATAAATTGCATTTTGGTTTTTCTTATTCTGTACGCCGACCTTTAGTCCGCTGATATTTTCAACAGCAGGGGAATCATTGTCAATGTTCCATTCGCGACTGAACTCCACGGGGCGGTATTGTTCGATGGGGGAGAAGTACCGGCTCACCCATTCATTACTGATGTCAGCAACAAATTTCCATTCGTTCGCGCTTTTTTTTGCGAAAGGTATCGCATTCACCACGGTGGCTTTGACGGCATATCCCACATCATCACTTTTATTTAAGGACGAAAACAGGTTTTTATTCTGGTTACTTAAAGCCGTTTCAACCGAAATCTTTGTTGTTTTCCCGAATCCATAGTCAAAAGCCAACGTGTACATCTGGACCTTTTTTGGTGCGATAATCAGCGTGACGGGCTCATAATCGCCGGAGGGCATCCCGCCCTGCGGGGCCACCCATTTAAAGACCCTCCCGTTGGCAGAACTTTGTGTCAGGACATAATTGCCATTGCCCGTGCCGACAAACGAAAACCCGAGCCGGTAAAAAGCGCTGTCGGCATGGGTGGAATAAACAAACACCGAATCATACAATGTGGAGCTTACCGTTGTGTCAATCATTTTATACATGACGTAAGTACTGGAAAATTCGATGCTGTCTATATTGGGAACTATTGCAAGCTGAACGCTGTCGCCGATATTTGCCAGAAGCTGTTTATCGCTGTCGGTCAGATCCTGCTGCAAAGGCTGATTTTTCAGGTCCTGCTCCGAGTAAAAATTAAAACGGACACCCAGTTTTTTATATTCCATACCCACTCCTGCATGGAAAAGAGTCCGCGCATAGTAGCGGTCGGTATATTCAAATTCAACGACCACGCGTTTGTCTTTGGTGATGATGTTTTTAGGCATGAAGGTAACTTCGCCGAGGTTGTAATCGATCACGTAATCGTTTCCCTGCCCTCGGGTGAGCAAAACACCGTCTATGTAAACCCTTTCGGTCCCTGCCAGCACAATGATATAGTTTTCATTGTTCACGCCGGTGAGTTTATAGGGCCCCTGGTTTCCTTCCAGAATAGGGATCACATTTCGCGCATACCTGCCTTTTGACAAAGCGCCGCAGCCTTCAAGTCTGAGTTTTATTTTGTCTTCCGGCCTCTTTTTTAAAGGGATCAGAATGTTAGATTCTATCAAAGCTCCCTGAGCTTTTTTGTAAAAGTTCATGAAATAACTTTTCGGAGGGCCGGTTTCAAAATCGCCGGCAATTAACTTGTTGTTTTTATTGAACAACTGAATAAAGACCTTGTCAAACTCCTGCAACTGCTGGGTATTGCCGTCGGGCTGTATCGGAATGTTGTTGTCGGTAATAGCCGCAAGTACCTGTATGTCATCGGACAGGTATCCCGAAAGCTGAAGATTCAGGCTGGAATTAACCACGAGGTCCTGGTTGTTTCCCATGGAAATGCCGCGCGAGATATTGCCACTGCGGTTCAGGGTGCCCCATTTAAAAACATCTTCTGTTGTGTTTTCATATTTGTATAAAAAAGGGTTCGTGATCTCTTTGGTGGGATCATTGATGATGCTGGTTTTTTTATGCCGTCTGGTTGCTGCAAAAGAAACGGGGAAAACCCTGTATGATATCTGAAGGTTTTTATTTTTAAGTTCGTTTTCGAAATAGTTTTTATCGGTAATCACCAGCAAGCCCTTTGCAAGGTCAATAACATATTTTGAGGAGTCCGGTGTCAGACCAGCGGCATCGGTAATAATGATGCTTCCGGGTATCAGGCTAAGCGAATCAAGGACAATGCTGTCGTTATCTATGGCGATGTTTTTCAAGCGGAAGTTTGAAAAATCCTGAGCAAACAAGCCGCTCGCTGTCAGTAAAAATAAAAAAAATATGTAAGGAGTTTTTTTCAAGCTAAAGCCAATGGATCGTGCTAATTTACCAATAAAAACGGATATTTTTAAAACTCAAATTTAAGATAAAAATTGTTATGTAGAACTAACAGGAATAAAGAACTAACAGGTTTTTCATTTAATAGTGTTAACAGGTAATTTGAATTGTAACCCTGTTAGTTCTTTCTTGTAACCCTGTTAGTTCTACATAACGGATAATTCATACATTTGTATGGACAAAAAATCTGTTTATGAAATCAATGACCGGTTACGGCAGGGCAGTCTGCGAATTGCCAGGGAAAAAAGTTACGATAGAAATAAAATCTGTTAACAGCAAACAACTCGACCTGAACATAAAATTGCCGGGTATGCTCCGCGAAAAAGAGGCGGATATCCGCTCACTGTTATCAAAACAACTGGAACGCGGGAAAATAGATTTTTATATCAATATTGAGCAACTGCTTGCTCATGGTAATTATTCATTGAATACCGCACAGGCAGTGCAATACCATGAAGGAATAAAACAATTATCCGAAGAACTGGGGCTGCCGATGCCGCAGGAAGTCATTCCCCTGCTTGTCAGGATGCCTGATGTGGTGAAAACACCCATGGAAGAACTGAACGAAGATGAGTGGGCGTTGGTCTATAAGGAAATCCAAAATGCAGTGCTGGCGTTGGATACATTCCGCCTGAACGAAGGGAATGTATTAAAAAACGACATGCTGCAGCGTATTGCTACTATTGAAAAGGGTATTCCGCAGATCGAAACTTATGAAAAGGACCGAATGATGCTGATTAGGCAGCGTATACAAACAAATCTGGCCGCGGTTGTAGATCCAGAAAAAATTGACAAAAACCGTTTTGAGCAGGAACTGATCTATTATCTTGAAAAATTAGACTTTACCGAAGAAAAAGTGCGCCTGCAAAAACACTGCACCTATTTTTTGGAAACCATGAAAGAGGAAGCCTCCAACGGTCGCAAACTTGGTTTTATAACTCAGGAAATAGGCAGAGAAATTAACACCCTCGGCTCAAAAGCCAACGACTCCGATATTCAGAAAATCGTTATCGGAATGAAAGACGAACTGGAAAAGATCAGGGAGCAGTTGCTGAATGTGTTGTAGGATTTTATGCGGATGAGTACTGTCGGGTAAATTCATGAATTTACCCGACGTGTTTTATAAGGACGTGTTTTATAAAGAAGAAACATCAGCCCTGAAACAACAATTGCGCTGCTTATATTCACATACCAATTATCAGAACTCCCGAAGGTCTCAAAACTTGTGCTTATTGTTCCTCTTGCTGCTAAAAAAGCCACCACCACCGCCAATCCATTATTTAGAAAATGTATGATAATGGGCAGCCATAAAGACCCCGACCAGTAAAATAAATATCCTAAAAACATCCCAAGCAGAAAACGAGGGATAAATCCGTAGAATTGCATATGAAAAGCGCTGAAAATAAAGGCGGTTACCATGATGGCGACATGAACATTTTTAAACCATTCGGAAAATAACCGTTGAAGCACCCCACGAAAGAAAAACTCTTCTCCTATAGCCGGTAAAATAGCTATCATCAGGATATTTATCAGAAGTCCTCCTATAGTTGTTGAGTTTAAAAAGACCCTGGTTAGTGTGCCGGCTTCGGCTTCTGAATCGCGCATCCATTTTTCAATTCCGGAAAACTGTTCCGGGAAACTCATGTTGCCGTTGATCTCTGTGAGCCAGTTTATGAAAGGCAGCCCGGCAAAAATAATGCTGATAGCTACCAAAACCGGAAGTACATTGATTTTCTGGTTTAGTTTTAAATAATCCGGGATGCTTTTTCCGGCAAACATAGCAAAGATCAATACCGGAACAACAAACAAGGCTACCTGGCTGACGATCTGCATGTATTTCAGTTTGGTAATTACCGCCGGATCAGAATAATCAGTGACATCAGTAAGAGATTCAATGAAGGATCTGCCAAAAAAAGGTACTGCCAGCGCCATTCCTATCATGGTTACAAGAACCAGGCTGCATCCTGTAATAAGGATGTAATATAACAGTTTCAGATAGGGCGGTTTTTCCTGCAGAAAGGGTTGAAATATCATGATATTGCATGTTTTGAAGCACAAAAATGCGATTATTTTTTTGATTTATGTCAATTTTCATGGAGTTGTATTATCAGACAAATGCTCAGATAGTTTATGTTTAATGAGTTTGTCGGAGCATCGATCAGAAACAATTTTATACTTCGGAAATATTTTTTTTTGGCTTTCGGGATGTTTTCGTGTTTTTTGATTTAATAGCGATAACATTTTTATCTTTTTTGGCGTGCAGGATGCTGGCGTTTAATTCAAAGCCTACCAGTAAGGCCAGCGAGTTTAAATACAGCCACATCAGTATAACAATGATGGTTCCGATTGATCCGTAAACCGCATTGTAGCTGCCAAAGTTTTCCACATAAAACTTAAAACCTATGGTAGAGCCTATAAACAACAGCGTCGCCAGGGTGCTTCCTGCCGAAATAAAGCGAAACTCCTTCCTTTTTACCGGTCCCAGATAGTATATAAAAGAAACAACAAAGAAAATCATCAAAAAAATAATTATCCATTTCGAAAACCTGATGATAAACAACAGTATGCTCTCCTCAATGATGTTTGCCGAAATAAGATAATTAATACCGGTAGTGCCAAGCATTATTAATGCGATGGAGATGATAACTATCAGAGTAAGGATGACCACCAGCAGAATTGAAACGGTGTACTGCTGCCACCACTTACGGGTTTCGAGCTGGTGTGTTGTTGCGTTAAAGGCGGTTATTAGGCCGAGTATTCCGTTGGACGCAAAATACAGTGCCAGGATGAAACCGAGAGAAAGTAGTCCTCCGTGTTGTCTGGCAATAATATCGGTGATGGTTTCATTAATCATGCCGTTAACATTTTCGGGCAGGGCCGACTGTATCGTGCCGAGCAGGGTGTTTTGGAAGTTGGCAATAGGGAGATAGGGGATTAAGGTAAACAAAAAAATGATAGCCGGAAACATGGCAATGAAAAATTTGTATGCCACCGAGCTGGCCCTCGTGGTGATGGTGCCATCAGTCAGGCCCTTGATAAAAAAAACAATAACATCATACAGGGGCATATCATCAAAGCCGGGTAAAGTGATTCTTTTTGTAACAAGCCTGAATGTTTTGAAAATACGCGTGGCTTTTATTTTTTCTTTTATGTCATATTTTCTTTTCATTCAACGGCTTTCAGGCTGAGGTCAAGGCTTTTGATCTGATGTGTAATGGCGCCGACAGAAATAAAATCCACACCGGTAAGTGCGTATTCGCGGATGTTTTCAAGTTTGATACCCCCCGAAGCTTCCGTTTCGTATTTGCCGCCAATTATTTCGACCGCTTTTTTCAGGTCTGCGGGAACAAAATTGTCGAGCATGATCCGGTCAACACCGCCTACTGACAATACTTGATCCAGTTCACCGAAGTTACGGACCTCAATTTCTATTTTTAGCTTTTTTCCGAGCCGGTTCAGATAAGCATGTTCCGCATCAATTGCTTGTTTTATACCTCCTGCAAAATCCACATGGTTGTCTTTTATCAGTACCATATCATAAAGTCCCATGCGGTGGTTCATCCCGCCTCCTACTACCACGGCCATTTTTTCAAAAACCCGCATATTCGGGGTGGTTTTTCGCGTATCGAGCAGACGCGCTTTGGTTCCTTCCAACATTGTGGTGTATTCGCGTGTAGCGGTGGCTATTCCGCTTAATCGCTGCAAAAAGTTCAGCGCACTGCGTTCGGCCATCAGCATCGAGCGACAATGTCCCGAAACATAAAAAACAATATCACCCTTTTTTATCGGGGTACCATCTCTGATCAATAGCTCCATCTCAATTTCCGGGTCGATCTTCTGAAAAACAAGTTTTGCAATTTCAACTCCGGCAAGTATGCCGTCTTCCTTGACCAGCAATTTCATTTTTCCTGTTGCGTTTTCAGGAATGGTCGCCATAGAAGTGTGGTCGCCATCACCCAGATCTTCAGCAATGGCCTGCTCAATCAATCGTAAAAGATTATCCATTTTTTGCAAATAAGCGTTTCAGCTAAAATACAAAAAATTAAAGCAGATATTAAAAAATAAACTAAAAAACTATTCTTCTTCGAACTGTAACTGTTGAACCAAAGGAACATTATCCCTTTTCTTTATAAGAAAATATGTTTTGAATGTTGCCGTTTTTGTTGACAGTGTACCGATGGCAAACTGAGAGCCTTCGTTAGATGATCCCTGCTGGTTTATTTTAAAAGTTACCGGAGGGTATTTAGTGAAAAAATCTTTCAGTATCATTTCTGCCTGTGACTTGCTGTAGGTGCCGTCAGTACCGGGTACTGTAAGGTCGATGCTTGGACTGAAATAAGATGCCAGGGCTTTTGAATCGCCGGCACTGATAGCTGCGGCAACGCTGGCCGTGATATCGTCCTGAACAATCCCTATTGTTGTGTCTCCTGTTCCTGCTGAGTTTATCGGATAGGCAAAAGAACTGAACGTGTAAAAACAAAAGACTGCTATAATTAATAAAGATCTCATTATCTATGATTTTTGAAAAAAATTATTGCAAAAACCAAGCCATGTTGACTGTTTCCAATTTTCGGGGCAAAGTTAAAAAAAATACTAATTGTTTGAAAATTATAAATGTATAAATTTGTCCTTTGATTATTTCCATGAAAATCACGTTGCTATTAACCGGTAAGACAGAGATGCAGCCTGTAAAGGAAGTTATGGGTGAATATATAAAAAGGATAGTTCATTATACGAATTTTGAAGTAATTGAAACACCTGATATTAAGAATATCAAAAATCTGTCGGTTGAGCATTATAAGCAAAAGGAAGCGGAAATTCAGAAAAAATATCTGGTCCGATCTGACTTTATTATTTTATTGGACGAGTTCGGAAAAGAATATACATCAGAAAAATTCGCACAGTTTCTGGAGCATAAAATTCAGATAGGCATCAAAAACCCCATGTTTGTTGTGGGCGGCGCCTATGGATTTTCTGAAGAAATTAAAAAAATGTCCCAGGCTCAAATTTCACTATCACAGATGACATTTCCGCATCAGTTGGTGCGATTGATCTTTATTGAGCAATTGTACCGGGCGTTTACCATTATCCGAAAAGAAAAATACCATCACTCCTGAGTATTATTCTTTTTGATCTTAATCCTTTTGCGTTTGTTGAGCAAAATGACTGCAAAGAAAATCAGTATGGTCAATAACGACATGTATTTGGCAATATGGCCGATATAATCGCCAAAACGGGCGTAGAAGGTCATCTTGTCGTTGGCATTGATTTTCATGCTTAGCACATTGGGAGTCCAGAATTTTGTGGGCATGAAAACATCTCCCCGCTGGTTGATATAACCCGAGATTCCTGTATTGGCAGCCCTGGCAATACTGCGGCGTGTTTCGATGGCCCTCAGCCGGGCATATTGAAAATGTTGCCGGTGGCCTGCCGTGTTCTCCCACCAACCGTCGTTGGTAATAATAAAGATCAGGTTTGCCCCGTTCCGGATGTATCCGGTCATAAAATCACCATAAATAGATTCATAGCAAATTACGGGAGCGACTTTTACCGGGCTGTTTTTGGCTCCGAAAGCAGTTCGTACTTCCTGAGTGCCGTTGCTCCCTGTCATGCCTCCAAGATCAATGGCATATTTTTCAAGCGGTTTGAGCAGTTTCGGGAAAGGCATCATTTCTACTCCCGGGACAAGTTTCGATTTGTGATAAAACTGTGGGATTAATGTGGAATCAAGGTATAATGCTGTATTACAAACGTCGTAATAATATTTTCCACGCTCGGAATAGCGTGCGGTGCGGGAAAGTTCTTCGCCTTCTTTAAAGATTTTGAAAGATGAGATGCCGATGACGATCTTTAATTCAGGATGCTCACGTATCAGAGCTTTCAAACTGTCAGTACTGGCGTATTGATCAAAATCATCTTCATTGATATATTCCGGTATAGCTGTTTCGGGACAAACCAGGAAATCGGTGCTATCATTGGTTTTTTGCCTTGCAAGCCGGATGATATCAGAAAGTTGCTGTTCAACGGATATGGAAGTGAATTTTCCATAAGGATCGATATTGGGCTGAACAACCACACAATTATATGGTTTTTCTTTTTCAATATAAGAATAATACATGGTGAGCGAAACGGCAATGGGGATGACGAGCACCAGCACAGACGTGGTGCCGAAAAGGTATACGTCTTTTCGTGATTTGAACTTCCCAAATATACTGACCAGGAATTTGTAAAATAAAATGTTAAAGATC
>CAZMPB010000069.1:0-14921 GCA_964567775.1 uncultured Bacteroidales bacterium | reverse complement strand
AAATGGTTTTTTCGGTTCCCGGGATGGGGTTAAAATTTTCGCATTCGGCGACCACGGCGCCCACAATGCCGTCGTGGTTTTCGTTGGGCAAGGCCTTGATAAGGATGTGCGAGAGCATGACGGGGATCCCCAGCCTTCGTACCCGGTTGGCCTGTACGGGGAACCCTCCTTCGCGGGGCATGGCTTCGATGATGGCCTTAACATGTGCGCCGGCCTGCATCAATTGATAAGAGGTAAGGTAACCTATGTTTCCGGCCCCTACGGTCAATACATTTTTGCCGAGCAGGGTAAACTCGTTGTTCATCATTTTTTGGACAACGGCAGCGGTATATACTCCCGGCAGGTCGTCGTTTTCAAAAGCCGGCATAAAAGGTACGGCGCCTGTGGCTACCACCATATATTCGGCATCAACAAAAAAGATGTCGCCGGTTTTCAGATTTTTGGCTGCAATGCGGTTGCCCTCAAGAATATCCCAAACAGTGGAATCGAGCATAATGCCGTCGTGGTTATCACCCGCTAGGGTGGTAGCAATATCAAACCCCCTCATGCCACCGAATTTCTTTTCTTTTTCAAAGAAGAAAAACTGGTGTGTCTGCATAATGAACTGCCCGCCGATTTTATCGTTGTTGTCGAGGACAATATTAGAAATTTTGTGTTTGTTCAGTTCTTCGCGGCAGGCCAGTCCTGCAGGCCCGGCGCCAATGATCACGACATCGGTCTTATAAACATCGTGAGGTTTTTCTGTTTGGGGAGGAATAATCTCGGGAGTATAATCTTTGGGTATTTCCCTGACTTCTTTTATTCCGTCAACCAGGGTTATACATATCCTTTTTATTTTTCCGTCAACCAGCATCTCGCAGGCGCCGCATTTTCCGATGCCGCATTCGAGGCTGCGTTCGCGGTCTCTCAGGCTATGGCTGTGTACGGGAAATCCCGCCTGGTGCAGGGCCGCAGCAATAGTAAAACCGGACGGTCCTTCAACGGTCATTCCCTCATATTTAAAGCTTACTATCGGAGTATCTTTAACCTCCAGAATGGGATGTGTGGTGATCTTATACATGATGATGAGTTTATTTAGTTTTGAAAAACACTAATTTTTAAAAAAGCACGACAAAATTATATTATTCGCCAGTAACGATGCTTTTTTTTAATAAAATTTATTTTCTTGTATTTTCCCAAACAAGGCTTATGAATGAGAAACTCAACTATTTCAACTCATACAGCCGCAAAATGTATTTTACCTGCCAATAAAAATCAAAAAGCGCCAGGGTATATCCTTTATTTTTTGTCCCCGTAGGGGACTGATATCGGTAAAAAACAGAATACATTCATAATGTAGTCCCGTCAGTGACGAAATAACAGAAAAAAAACAAAGCCCGGAATTTTTTCCGGACTTTGCTGACCAAGTTTAAAGTTTACCAATATATTGTCCCTACGGGGCAAGGGCGGTTTTTGGAATTACAAAAGAATAACCCTGATTTACCCCATCACCCCGCCGGTTTGTTTGGTTCAGTGATAGCTTCACTTTAAGTGAAACTATAACTTTAAACTTAAAAATTTTTCGACAGACGGACAGGCCTCGAATTCGAGCTTTCTGGTTCAAACTCTGAATTATGGGCAGGCGCTGATTTTGCAGGTTTTTGTTTAAGCACAAATTTAGCAAGCCCGCCGCTTAAAAAAACATAATTCCACCACCAACCGCTTATATTTTTGAAAATCATTTTTTTGCGCAACCTATAAGTTTTGTAATGTTGCATTATGCCCAGGTAGGAATTCATGCTGCTTTGGAAGGCCGCCTTTTCTGCAGCATTAGGTTTATGGGCACGGGCAATAACATTCTGTTTTATAATCGCCTCATAGAAATTACCTTTTGTGCGACTGGCTATATAAATACGGTTGGGTTTTATTATTGTGCCCAGAAACTGAACGCCTTTGGTGTAATGTTGCAAATATATTTTTTTAGGATGCAATGTCAGTTGTAAAGTTGAAAGCAGAAAGTTTGAAAGTTGAGGAATGAGGAATTTCAAGTACTCTTTGTCGTGGTGAACAATTATAAAATCGTCAACATACCTTCCATAATAACGAATTTTCAAATCATGTTTTACAAAATGATCAAAACTATTCATGTAAAAGTTGGCAAAAATCTGGCTGGTAAGGTTGCCAATAGGCAAACCACAATTTTCAAGGCTGTAAAATAGGCTTTTGGAACTTGGCAAATCTCCCCAATCGGCCTTTTTGCCTTTTATGATACAGTTTTTAGTACAATCGTTAAAAATTATCTTTTGACATAGTGCGATGATTAATTCCTTGTTTGTTCCGGCATATTTCTGATTGATTAAACCCTCCAGTTTACGGAACAAAATACCTTTGTTAATACTCATAAAAAAGCCCTGTATGTCAAGTTTCAACACATAACAATCTTTGGTGTAATTTTCGGAACATTGACGAATAAACTTATTTATCCGTTGTATGCCAAAATGAGTACCCTTGCCAATCCGGCAACTATAACTATCATAAATAAATTGCATTTCGAAAAGGTGATTAAGCTTGCTGATTATAAAGTGATGCACTATCCTATCGCGAAAATCTGCAGCGAAAATTTCACGTTTCACCGGTTTGTCAACGATAAAGGCAATTGATCCGCCAATTTGATAGGTTCCATTATTTATGTCCTCACACAATTGAACCAGATTATGTTCATAATCTACTTCAAATGCCAGTGCATTGGCTGTTTTTCGCTTATTGCTGCGACAAGTAAAATAGGCCCCAAACAAATCTTCCAGATCAATTTGCTCTTTAGAGTTGTCAAATAATTCCAATTGCATTTTACAAAGCGATTAGGTTGTTTTGTCAGTTTGCGAATAAATGCAAATATCCCGTTAGGGATACAATATTGGTAAAAAATAAATACGAAAATCACTGTAAGTGCCGTAGGCACGGAATATCTTTTTAATACTCGACAGGTTTAAAGACATACCTTTCATCATATTCGACTTCAAAAGCATCTAAAAACTCTTTGTACTCATCCAAAAAGGTCTTTTTTTTATGATGTTCTTCCTGGCATTCTATATACTGAATTACTTGTGTTAATTGAGATTTACTGTATGAAAATGCTCCATAGCCCTCCTGCCAGAAGAATCTACCCCTGACAAATTTTTTATCATTTATCCATTTTGATGAATTACCCTTGATATCCTGCAGCAAATCCGATAAAGATTGTGTTGGCCTCATGCCAAACAAAAGATGGATATGGTCGGGCATTCCATTAATTACAAGCAATTTATGCCCTTGATTGCGAATGATGCCCGTAATGTATTTGTAAAGTTCATCTTTCCAGTGATTTTTTATGATACATTCGCGATTTTGTACTGCAAATACAGCATGAATATGGATCTGGCTGTAGGTGTTTGCCATAATAATTGTTTTTATCCATGATACAATCCGATATGATAATCCGAAAAGGAAAATATCGTAAAAATAAAAAAAATCTTTCACGATAAAAAAAAATCTTTAAAAATGATAGAACCGATATAATGTCCCTGACGGGACATGTGATGTTTTTTGGTGCTTTTTTTACCGATATATTGTCCCTACGGGACAAGGGTTGCTTTTTGGTGTTCTGTTTCTACCAATATTTTGTCCCTAAAGGGACAAGGGTTGCTTTTTGGTGTTCTCTTTCTAACGATATATTGTCCCTAAAGGGACAGAGGTTACTTCTCGTTTTTTTTCTACCGATATATTGTTCCTAACGGGACAAGGGTAAGGTTGGCGGGTTTTGTTTCACCAATATATTGTCCCTGACGGGACAATGGATATTTTTTGGGGGGCTTTCTACCGATATATCGTCCCTAACGGGACAAGGGTTTGCTTTTTGGTGCTTTTTCTACCGATATATTGTCCCTAACGGGACAATGGATTTTTTTTGGGGAATCTTTCTACCGATATTTTGTCCCTATGGGACAAACTTTCGGGATGTCTTTTATGCTGTCCCCGTAGGGGACTGATATTGGTAAAAAACAAAAACTGCTCACAATGAAGTCCTGTCAGAGAGGAGATAACATAAAAAACAAAGTCCGGATTTTACTCCGGACTTTGGTGGTTTGTTTAAAAATCCCGAACAGCCCGCACATAGTTTGTGTTGTTCTTATTGTTGTTGTTCTGATTGCCATTGTTGAAATTCTGTTTCCACGCGTTGTTTGTCTCGTTGCCCGCATACTCACTCGAACTCCAATAGTTGTTAGAAGCAAAACATTACATAAAGGTGTTGATATAAATGCAAGGCATCTTGCATTTATTGCAGAACTATGAAAAACATTTTTATTTCTACTTGTTGTTTCAAATAATCCTGATTTTAACTGCTGTGGGTGGAAAGTTTATGAAGTGAGGAAAGCCGCTTTTAACTTGTCAACTCTCAATGCTCAATGTTCAACTCTCAACGATGCAACAGTCCCTTTATCGCTTTTTAAACAAAACCTGCTCACCCGCTGCCACCTTAGCAACAACGGTTCCGGCTATCACCTGCTTGCATTGCGCCAGCCGGTAATTTGTTTGCCGATACTATCCATAAGTCCCGATAGTTCGGCTTGTTTCTTTATCGCTAATATTTTCATATCTACACATAGTCGTATCTCAAATTTTAATAGTTCAAAATCGTCTAAAAATGTTTCAAGGTAAACAAGTTTATCTTTGGCTTTATTAGCCCTGTATATGCTCCGTACAAGCTGTATGGCATCTCTCTTCATATCTTGTCCCAAAGTGTATTTATACTCTCTGGGAAACTCCTGAGTGTACAAAAAAATCTTTTGCACCAGAGTATAAACATCCTTAAAAACCTGCAATTCGTAATACAATGCCATTTTTATTTGAATTATAAACCGGCGGGTGAACCCGCCGGTTTGTTCGGTTCAGTGATAGCTTCACTTTAAGTGAAACTATCACTATCAACTTAAAAAATTTTTCGATGGGGCTACGCCCCATACCCCTTTTTAATAGTTAAATTGGTAAATAGTTAAATTAAAAAGCCCGAACAGCCCGCACATAGTTTGTGCTGAGCTTACTGGCGTTGCTCTGACTGCCATTACTGAAACTCTGGGTCCACGCGTTGGTCGTCTCGTTGCCCGCGTTCTCACTCGAACTCCAATAGTAGTTACTGGCAAAACCGCCCAAACTTTGCGTGTGCAGGTTTACATACATCAGGTTTAACTCATCTTTCGCCGGCAGATACCAATCGGTGTACCCGCCTGATGTTAGCGTATCGCATATACGGGCAGCAATGCCTGCTGTAGTACACCCAAGTACGATGGCATTGGTGTTGGCAGCGCCGGTGTTTATGGCTGTTAATGTTCCGCCTATTGCTGTTCCATAACATCCCCATTCCGCTCCGGAGCTTTGGTCGGTGGGTGCACACACTAAACCATGAGCAGCGCCATCGTTATAAAAAACCAGCCCGCCGCCAAAAGTAGAGCCCATTACATAACCGGAGTTAAAACTTATTTCGTTGCCATAGCTGGTTCCTGCCAGGTTGGTGGCATAAGCCCGCACATAATAAACGGTATTGGGCGATAATACAGACATCACAGCGGTAAAAGATGTATTTACGCCATTGGCAGTTGTTGGGTTAGGGCTGGTACTCCAGCATAAACCCTGTGCTGTTATGGCGCTGCCTCCGTTATTGGTTACACTGCCGCCGGCTTTGGCTGAGTTGCCTTTAACATCGGAGAAGTTGGAGGTGGTCACTGAGGGTAAATTAGGCCAGGTAGTTGTAAATTGCATATCGCTGCTATAAGTAATATTTACAGCATTGGTGGCTTTTATGCGGTAATGATAAGTAGTATTGCCTTGCAGACCGGTTAAGTTGGCACTTACAGCTACATCTGTAGTTCCGGTTACCGGGCTTTGTGTGGCAGTGGCATTACTGCCATAGGCTGTAGTCAGACCCCATTCATAAGTAACAGTAGTGCTTAACCCGTTAGCATTAACAGTTCCATTTAATGTTGCCGTAGTAATTTGCACATTGGTGGCTGCCAGCGAGGTGGCTGTGGGAGGCAGCAGGTTTGTGGCCGAAGCATTTTGCCAAGCAGGTATGTTGGAGGCGTTTATGGCGAGCACCTGCCCGGTAGTTCCCGGATGCAGAAGTATCCATGCGGTTCCGTTCCAGTAAAGTATATCGCCGGTGGTGGTTCCGGGTGTGATGGAGCCGCCGCCTGTAGAATTAATAATGTAAGGGCTTGCTGTTGTTCCTGTTCCGGTAACGGTTACATTAGTTCCTGCCTGCACTTTGGTTTCGGAGCCGTCGGCAGAAGAATTAGCCGGTTCAAACCTGCCCAAAGCCGAATTATAAGCCAGCACCTGTCCGTTAGTAGCGCCCTGCAAGCTAATGCCCACTACACTTCCCGCGGTAAAAGCATAAGGTACGGTTACGAATTTTATAACACCAAGTGTATAAGTAAATGTAAAGGTGTTGGTAGGGTCGTAATCTATTTTCAGGTGTTTGTTGCCGGTAACCCAATTGATACTCTGAAATGTTCCGATGGTAACAAAGTTGGCGGCTACGCCTATCTGGAAGGAAAACGAGCCATAATCGTTGGTTTGCAATGCACGTAACTCTTGGTAAACAATGGTTCCACCCTGTGCGCTGTCTAACACCGATAAGCGTATCTGAATATTGGTGTTTATCATAGGATTACCACCACCATCACGGGCTATCGCCTGGAAGTTGATGGCCTGGGGCACTTGTGCATAAAGCAATACACCCATTAGTATGAAAACTGAAACGAATAATAATTTTTTCATTTGTTTTTGTGTTTTTTATTGATTTATAATTTAATAAATTTAATTTTCCCGAAAGTCTCGCCTTGTGCGGTAAAGCCCTGTATAAAATAGTTTCCTTGCGGTAATTGGCTTACCTGCAAACGATACAAATCATTGGAGCCGGCGCTGTTTTGTTGCATAGCCAATTTACCGCCGGCATCATAAATCTGAAAGGAAACAGTTTTGGAGTTCAGCCCTTGTATATGCAGATTCACATAATCTTGCACAGGGTTGGGATAAACCAGGATATCCGTAGTTTGATTTTCTGTTTTGGCAATTGAAGTGATTATTCCGCCGCCTAAATTGTTCTGGTCGCTTTGCGCACCGGCATCAAGCGACATGCCGCCGCCGGTAACTGTAAAAACAAATATTTCACCAATAGTGGCATTAATCGTGTCGCTCGATATTCCACCCGAAGACAGGGCTATGCGGTCGAAACTTTGCGCCCTGAGTGTGCTGCCGCAACTAATAATAGTCAGGGCGATAAGAAAGAGTTTGAGGTTTTTCATGTTTTTCTGACGTTTAATTTATTGCTGTAAAATTAAAATAAATAACAATAGTAGATATATTTTTTAACATTATTGTCCGGTTAATTTTTTGAATATTTATTATTTCGGTAAACAGGGCTATTCAGCATATTTGAAATATTTTCCCCGGACACCTGTGTAGCTCCGGAGGAGCTTAATGTTGGTAAAACAAACAACAAACAATAACATCCAGCTCCTAAGGAGCGGAACTTCCCCTGAATTATTTTTTTACCAACATTACATTCCTACGGAATGAAAAACATTGCATAAGCGTTAAAAACAGAGCTATTCAGCATATATACAATATTTTCTCCGGACAACAATGATTATTTATCAGTACTGGCCGACAAAAATATTTTTCAAATGTTCAATGCTTTGCTATATCACGTTCCTACGGAACTTACTTATTATGGGGATGGTCTTTTTTTACCGATATTATGCCCCTGACGGGGCAATTCCATTGGGATTGAATATTGGCAGATAATGTCATACAAAGGTTATTGAGTTCAGTAGGAACTTAATATTTTTTCTCCGGACAACAGTGATTATTTATATGGCTTTTTATCGAACAACGCGATAGCGAAACTCCATCCACAAAGGACTTTGCATTTAAAATAAAACCGGACAGGAAAAAATTATTGGGAAAAGGTGAAATTTTAAGGACTTAATTGTTCTGAAAAAAGTGGTGGTTCCTTTTAAATTGTCCGCTGATCATGAACGACTCCAACCAGAAAATATTTGTGTCTGTATTCTTTAAAGATGAGCCTCAGGCTGCACCAGTCAACACCTTCGAGCTTTTTGTCAAAGCCCGGAAAATAACACTCGACAAAATCGCAGCATTTATAAATTGAATCAATATTATTAATGGTGTTTCCCCGGCCAATTACTTTGTTAAAGCTTTTTTGTTCGGCATTAAAAAAATCTGCACTGTGAACGAATCTGGTAAAATATTCCTCTATGGTCAGGTGAATACTTTCACCGCTACCGTCAAAACTCCCCCAGTTTAATATCTTCCGCTTTTTTATTTGATCCATAAAAGCGGCTTTTGTCAATTTCACATCTGAAGATGTATCAATAAACGCATACGGGGAAAACCGCACTCCCAACACCGGATGGAAAAATTCTGAAAGCCCCGTGTAATTTTTGTTTTTCATGGCAGTCAACACCTGATCTGTCAGATCAAAGATCAACGTATCTTTGCTGATCATAGCCGAATCTGTTTGTGCATTGCCTGAAACACCGGGCACATCGGGTTTTGATTGATTCCAACTGCAGGATATCAGCGCCAACGCCATGAAAATTAGCAGCAGCGCTGTTTTCATAAAATCTAATCTTATTGTTTTGAAAATCTGCAAATTGTTTTTCATTTCTGTTTGTGTTTATAGAGCTAAAAATTATTAGGTCGTACAAATATAATTTTAATTTAATCAACCGGCACAAAACCTGTTTGATCAACTCCATGAAAGCCTCTAATACTATTAAACACTATCATATCATAAGGTATTGCCCCATGCAGAATATTGTCTGTATAAAACTGATGACTTAAAATATACAATAAAATTTGCTGTTTTTACTATATTTGCTGTCTATTATTATGTTTCAAAAATCCACATACCGCATATTGTATTTTTTGTCGTTATTGATGATGCCCCTATTGAATTATGGGCAGTCGCAAACCACAAAAATTATGGGGACAGTGATAGATGCCTCTACCAAAGACCCCATTCCATTTGTTAATATTTATTTTGCCGGATCCGATATACAGACCGTCACAGACTTTGATGGCAAGTTCTCGCTGGAAATCAAAAATGCAAAAGATTCTCTCACCGCGCAATACATGGGGTACCTGACCCAAAAAAAAGCCGTGGTAAAAAACAAATTTCAATACATTGATTTTGAACTGACGCCACAATCATTTGAACTGGCCGAAGCGGTAATTTTACCTGGTGAAAACCCCGCCGAAGTACTGCTGAAAAAAGTTATTAAAAACAAGCCTTTAAATAACAGGGAGTTTTTTGATTATTTTCAGTACGAGGCCTATACCAAGGTACAAATTGATGCTAATAACTATTCTGAAAAACTTCAAAACAATATACTTCTTCGCCCGTTCCAATTTGTTTTTGATAATGCCGACACATCCACCGTCAACGGAAAAGTATACCTGCCGGTATTTTTTTCCGAATCCATGTCCGATATATACTACCAAAAGGAACCAAAAAAATACCGGGAAATCATAAAAGCGAGTAAAGTTTCGGGCATGGAAAACAAAACCATGTCACAGTTTTTCGGCGACACCTACCAGAAGATCAACATATATGATAATTACAATGAGTTGTTCGAGAAAAATTTCGTCAGCCCTATTGCAAATTTCGGGTTGTCGTACTATAAATATTATCTTATTGACAGCGGGTTTATTGGCAACCGGTGGTGCTATCACCTGATGTTCAAGCCCCGCAGGACGCAGGAGATGACCTATACCGGGAACCTATGGATACACGATACCACTTTTGGAGTCGTTAAGCTTAATATCCGCATAGTAAAAGATGCCAATTTAAATTTCATCAACGAAATTTTATTTGACCAGGAATTTACACTTGTTGACAATAAATATTGGATGCCTGTAAAGGATTATATGGTTGCAGATCTCAACATTACTGAAAACACCAGTAACATTATAGGCATGTACCTCCACAAAACCATTTCCTATAAAAATTTCCTGATAAACCAGCCTGTGGACAGTAAATTTTACAAAATTCCGGAAGCCATATTTGTTGCCGACTCCGCTGTCAGCCTGAAAGAAGAATACTGGGAAAAGGTCAGGCCCGCGGAACTTTCAGCAGAAGAAAAAAAGATCACCCACCTTGTGGATACCCTTCAAACACTAAAAAGATTCCAGTTGTATAAAGGAATTGGCGAGGCCATTCTTGGCAATTATATCCACATGGGCATTTTCGATCTGGGGCCGCTTTTACAAATTTTCAGCATGAATCAGGTTGAGGGGCAACGCATCAGGCTTGGGTTTCGTACCAGCACCAAACTGAGCAGAAAATTTCAGGTGCTGATGCACGGGGCATATGGCACCTATGATGACGCATTCAAATACGGGGTAAGCGCGTATTATATGTTCAGCAGAAACCCCCATACCATCGTCGGATTTAATTACAAATATGACATCGAACAACTGGGCCAGAGCTCAAATGCATTCAGCGAAGATTACATTCTGAGAGGCGTGCTTTCCCGTAATAAAGCCGAAAAACTCACTATGGCCAGGACTTTTTTCGTGTTCGCCGAAAAAGACTGGTTCATGGGGTTTTATAATGATTTGTTTTTGAAATATCGGGTGCTTTATCCCTTAAAAGGCGAGTCTGCTTTTAAATTCAGGGATGGAAACAACATTATAACCAAAGAGGTGATCACGATTTCCGAAGTTCAGCTGTTAACTCATTTTGCTTACAATGAAAAATTTATTTCAGGCGCTTACAGGCGGACAAGTATTGGTACAAAATATCCGGTATTAGATGTAACCTATTCGTACGGCATAAAGAACTGTCTGCGCAGCGACTATGAATACCACAAATTAGATCTTCGCCTGCGCCAGCGGTTCAATATCGGGACCATAGGCTGGTCGCGTTACATTATCGGCGCCGGTAAGATTTGGGGAACACTGCCTTATCAGATGCTTAAGATCCACGAAGGCAATGAAACCTATTTATGGGATGAGTATGCTTTTAACACCATGAACTATTATGAATTTGTCAGCGATGTCTATTTCAGTCTGTATTATACACATCATTTTGATGGTTTCTTTTTAAACCGCATTCCCCTTTTAAAAAAACTACAATGGCGTGAAGTGGTATATTTCAATGGTGTTGCCGGGAGTATCAGCAGTAAAAATAAAGACTACAATATTTTCCCCGACAACGTATATTTTTTAAATAAAGGCCCTTTCTGTGAGGCGGGCGTTGCCATTGAAAATATTTTTAAATTTATTCGTATCGACGGCATTTGGCGGCTGAACTACCTTGACCATCCTCATACAAATAAATTTATGGTTATGGTATCCCTCAGGTTTAATTTTTAATGTATTTTTGCAGCAGTTCATCAGAGAGCACATGATATTACGCACCGACAATCTAATAAAAAAATACCGCTCACGCACTGTGGTAAAAAATGTTTCCATTGAAGTCGGGCAGGGCGAAATCGTTGGCTTGCTTGGGCCCAACGGCGCCGGAAAAACAACTTCTTTTTACATGATCGTCGGCCTGATAAAGCCAAACGAAGGCACCGTTTATCTTGATGATATTGATATTACGGACGAACCGATGTATAAACGCGCACAAAAAGGTATTGGCTACCTGCCGCAGGAAGCATCCGTTTTCAGAGGCCTGAGTGTTGAAGACAACATTATGGCAGTTCTGGAATTTACCAAACTCAGCAAATCCGGGCAAAAACAACGGCTCGAAGAGCTTCTTGATGAATTCGGATTACAACATGTACGTAAGGGAAAAGGCATCACGCTTTCGGGAGGCGAACGCCGAAGAACAGAAATAGCAAGGGCTTTAGCCGTAAGTCCGAATTTTATTTTGCTCGATGAACCTTTTGCAGGAGTTGATCCTATTGCAGTAGAGGATATTCAGACCATAGTTGCGAAGTTAAAAACAAAAAATATCGGCGTACTCATCACCGACCACAATGTTCACGAAACACTTTCCATCACCGACAGGGCATATCTGTTGTTTGAAGGCTCTATTCTGAAAGCCGGAACCGCCGAGGAACTTGCCGGAGACCCGCAGGTAAGGAAAGTTTATCTGGGCGAAAATTTTGAATTAAGAAGGTAAATTATTTTCCGGTAACGATTTTTTATCAGAAATATATTCCGAAAAATATTTTCGTTTTACAATAAAGATGATCATTATTGCCAGTTCAAATGCGGCAGAAAAAATTACTGAAAAAGTAAAGGCTGTATTAATGACAACCAGATAATCATTTTCATCTATACCCTCCGGAACCTGAAAAAATTCAGGCATTTGCTCCATGATCCTTCCGACCATATCGGTCAAATTCATTAACGATAAAAGAGCGCTTACCGCTAATAAAAAAAAGTAAATAGCCGCCACTATCCAGGTATAACTATTACGCTGAAACATCTCAACGAGAATGATGATGGGCACAAGAATTTTAACAACAGTGAAAACATTGATGGCATACAGTCCATAAAACGTAAATCCAAAAAAGTCAAATCCTTGTTCAAAAGAAAAAGACAACGAAAAAAAAGAATTAAATACACGGAATGCGAGAAGTACAAAAATAATTTTCAATAATACCGGTAAGGGTTTCCAGCCTTTGTTCATCATTTTTTTATTGATTGCTATATTTCATCAGGTCTTCGCTCATATACACCAGTTCTACTCCGGCATCTTTGAACATCGTTTCGGACTCACCGCCTGCATGGTATTTTTTTTCGCATACCACCCTTACGATGCCGCAATTTATAATCAGCATCGCGCAGGTTCTGCAGGGTGTCATGCGGCAATACAGGGTAGCTTTATCCAGCGTGATGCCGCGCCGTGCCGCCTGGCATATTGCATTTTGTTCGGCATGTACCGTGCGTACGCAATGATTGGTAACACGTCCGTCTTCATGCGTCATCTGCTTGAACAGATGCCCTACTTCGTCGCAATGCGGCAACCCCATGGGTGAGCCGACATATCCTGTCACAAGTATTTGCTTATCCCTTGTGATCACGCAACCGCTACGTCCCCTGTCGCATGTGGCGCGCTGTGCAACGGTGTCGGCAACTTTCATAAAATATTCATCCCAGGTGGGTCGCTTATGTTCATTATTTTTTTCTTCAGACATGTGCTCAATTTTTTTTAATACAATCGCTATCTTATTATAAAGGTCTCCGATGTCTCCGCTATTTTCAAAAAAATAATCAGACATCTCTATGCATTTTTTTAGGTTTTGTTTGTTAGGATCGTCAGAAGTCATTTCACGTTTTTCATTTTCAAGAAATGTTTCATACGATATATAATCTGTTTCTGACGCACGCAGTTTTATGCGATGATAACGTATCTCAGGCGGTGCATCAACGGCAAAAAGAAAAAAACTCCCTTTTTGTTTCAGCATTTCGGCTTCGCCCGGAGTGCGGATACTTTCGATGACACAGTTTTTGCCGCTGACCAATGCCTGCTCATAAAGCTGTTCGACAATGTATGCAGGAGAATGCAGGGCCCTAAGTTCATTGGCAATTTGAACCATATTGTCACGGTTCACTTCCAATCCACGCGCAATAATTTCTTTTGTGAGATATTCCCTTACGGAAAAATGAATAAAGTTTTTTTCTTTCAACAGAAAATCAACAATGGCGCCTTTCCCCGCTCCCAGGGTTCCGGTAATTCCAATAATAATCATAAAACAAAAATAGTAAAAGAAAACTAAAAAGTCCGTGAAAATTTTAAATAAAAAAAGCGCCTGTTGATATGCAGGCGCCGGAATCTTAACGCTAAAAAAGTTTTCCTATAGTACTACTTTTTAGCTGCGGGTTTTTTTGCAACTGCTTTTTTTACCGGAGCAGCTTTTTTTGCAACGACTTTTTTTGCCGGAGCAACTTTTTTTGCAACCACTTTTTTAGCAGGAGCAGCTTTCTTTGCAACCACTTTTTTTGCTGGAGCAGCTTTTTTTGCGACTACTTTTTTTGCCGGAGCAGCTTTCTTTGCGACTACTTTTTTTGCCGGAGCAGCTTTTTTCGCAACTACTTTTTTAGCAGGAGCGGCTTTCTTTGCAGGTGCTGCTTTTTTTTCAGCAGGTTTTGTTACTTTTTTTGGTGTTGCCATTTTGATTTGGTTTTAAAATTATTTTTTGTAAAAATACTATCAATCATTCATTTATTTATTCATCATCAATAAAAAAATAAACATGTTTATTAACAATCGTTTTTTTTCGCATCACTCTAAAACCCTTTAAAATCAAGCATCACAGAAAAAAATAAAAAAAACGTTTTGAATAAAATCGAAATTATATTTTATAATAATAAAAAAAAACAGGCACCAATTTTCAATCAATGCCTGAAATTATAAATGATTTTAAATCATTATTATTTTTTCTTACCACAGCCGCATCCTTTTTTTGCAGGAGCTTTTGCCGGTTTTTCAGTTTTTGTTTTGGTTTCTTTTTTTGCCGTTGCCATTTTATTTAAGTTTAAATATTGATGTAAAAATACTACAAAAATTTGCTGATAAAAACCGCATATCAAAAAAAATAAACATAATTATTAACAGCATCAACAATAGTGGCAGCGACTGACACATGATTAATTATTTTATCCCGGCCCCTTATCAAAACATATTTCGCAACTCACAAAATGATTACGAAAAACTCCTTACAAACAGCAATAATTTTTTTCATATTTTTCGGGCCAATTTCTAAATTTTCCTTTATTAATAACAAAACGAACATGTATAATAAAGGCTATATCATTTTTTGAAGTGTTAATAACTTAAGTTTCGCATGAATTTTTATGTCACGCGGAGCCGAAGACAGCGTGGCAATGAGGGTTGATACGAACCAATTTTTTGATGTTTA
>CAZMPB010000068.1:0-15022 GCA_964567775.1 uncultured Bacteroidales bacterium | reverse complement strand
TGCATAAAATTAAATCGCTAATTATCAGATGGTAAACCGGAAGTTACATAAGAGAGAGAGGTGCCCTTAAGTTTTCTGCTTTTTCTTTTTGGCAGCCGGAAACAAAACATTGTTAAGTATCAGCCGGTATCCGGGCGAATTTGGATATAGCTCCAGTTTCGTGGGCGGATCATAAACAAAATGCTGGTAATCTTCCGGGTCGTGACCTCCGAGGAAAGTCCACATGCCTTTACCGTATTCCCCATGAATGTATCTTACCTCATCAACAGATTTATTTTCGCCCATGACAAGCACGCTGGGCTTTACACGTTTCTTATTAAAAGCAGTGCTTTGTCCCATAAATGCTTTTATTATTTTTTCGTGATCCTGACATAACATGGTCGGGACAGGATCCCATTTTGCGGAAAATTCAAACAAGGTAAAAAAATCATTCTGCGGCAAAACTCTTCGGGTATATGAAACATCAATATCTGATATTTCATATTCATAGGGATTGGTAACAATTTTAAAATCAGTAAAGGCGAAACATTGCGAATAATCCAGTTTTTGCTGGGCTTTTGGATCCATCGGATCACCGTCAAACATCACATCGCAGATATCCACACCCTCGGCTGCAAGAGCAATATCATAACTGTCGGGCGCTGAACACATGGAAAAAAGATATCCTCCCCCGGCGACAAAATCACGAATTTTCTTGGCCACAGCAAGTTTAAGTTGCGAAACTTTATCATAGCCAAGTTTATTAGCGGTCTCTTCTGATATTCTTTTATCTTCTTTGTACCAGGCAGCATCTTTATAGTTTGCCCAAAATTTTCCGTACTGACCTGTAAAATCTTCGTGGTGCATGTGGAGCCAGTCGTATGTAGGTAAAATTCCCTGCAAAACTTCCTCATCATAAACAATCTCATAAGGTATCTCGGCATAAGAAAGAACAAGCGTAACCGCATCGTCCCAGGGAAGTTTATTTTTTGGTGAATAGACAGCAATTTTGGGAACTTTAACAAGCTTTACTTCATCCATATTTATTTCGGGATCAGCTATTTCGGATAATACTGCTGCTACCTGAACATCAGAGATCACTTCACTCGAAACTCCACGGATGCTGCATTCATCCTGAAATATTTTCAGGTACTTGCACATAAAGCTTCCGCCACGGTAATTAAGCAGCCAGCTCACCTCAACTTCACGCTGTAAGATCCAGTAGGCAACTCCATAAGCCTTAAGGTGATTTTGCTGCGCATTGTCCATCGGGATCAGCAAATAGGCGCTGCTGGCAGGCTTAATAAGCAAACATAATAAAAGAAGTAAAATGATCTTTTTCATTTATTAAAAGAGTTGCAGAATATTATTAACGAATTTACAACGATTTATTATACAAAATTCATGAAAGAAATATCAAAAATATTATTTTCAATGAATTTAAAATGGCACATCCTTTGGCGGTTCGTCGGGCTTTTTAGCGGATTTTTTATTCATTTTTGATTGAACAATTTTCGTCTGAACGGGTTCATAAAACTCCTCGTTGGGCTGCATCACAGGCTCTTCAATATCTTTAAAAACTTCATAATCAGAGAATCTGCCTATATGTTTCTGGAACCGGAGCTTTACGTCTCCTATCTGGCCGTTACGGTGCTTAGCAACAATAATTTCAGCAAGTCCGGCGGTAGGCGTATTGTCTTCAAATTCATCAATTTTGTAATATTCGGGACGATAAATAAATAAAACAAGGTCGGCATCCTGCTCTATGGCGCCCGATTCGCGCAAGTCAGAAAGAATAGGCTTTTTTGAACCCGGACGCTTCTCAACTTCACGGCTGAGCTGCGACAAAGCAATGACCGGAATGCTGAGCTCTTTGGCAAGTCCTTTCAGCGCCCTTGAAATACCGCTGATCTCCTGTTCCCTCATTCCTTTGGTTTCGACACTACCCGTCATCAGTTGAAGATAGTCAATAATAATAAGCTGAATACCATGCTGAGCGACCAGGCGACGTGCCTTGGCGCGCAATTCAAATACAGGTAATGCGGGCGTATCGTCAATAAAAATATGTGCGTCTTCAAGTTTTTTTATCCGGCTGTTGAGTTGCTGCCATTCATATTCTTCCAAATTCCCACGGCGCAGCCTGTCTGACGGGAGTTCGGTTTCCATGGATATCAATCGCAGCACAAGTTGTATCGCCGACATTTCGAGAGAAAAAATTGCAACAGGCACACCATGATCTATAGCAGCATTTCTCGCCATGGACAAAACGAAGGCCGTCTTACCCATGGAAGGCCTGCCTGCAAGAATGATAAGGTCAGATTTTTGCCATCCTGCGGTAAGCCGGTCGAGTTCGGTGTACCCTGTGGCAACTCCAATCGTCGAGTAATCATTATTTTTACTGGCCTCTTTTGCTTTCTCGATTTCGCCGATTGCCTCTTTAAGAATATCCTGCATATCGCTGTACTTCCTCCGCAGGTTGGTTTCGCTGACATCAAAAAGATTGCGCTCGGCCTTGTCTAACAATTCAAACACATCCGTAGTATCTTCAAATGCTTCCGTAGATATTTCACCGGATATCCTGATAAGTTCCCGTTGTATGAATTTTTGCAGTAAAATGCGCGAATGATACTCAATATTTGCCGAAGAAGCTACTTTGGAAGTAAGCTGTGCTATGTAATATGGTCCTCCGGCAACATCAAGCCTGGCCATTGTTTTCAGTTCGTTGGTTACCGTGAGTATATCAACAGGCTGTGATGAATTAAACAAATGAGAGATCGCGGTAAAAATATGCTGATGCGATTCTTTATAAAAAACTTCCGGTTTTAATATTTCAATAACATTTGCCAGGGCATCTTTCTCAAGCATCATAGCTCCTAAGACTACCTCTTCAAGTTCAACAGCCTGCGGGGGAATTTTTCCGTACTGAAGCAACGATTGCTCGGTAACAGGGGCTTTTGTGCGTTTTCTTACAATTTCTGCCATAAAAATAATTTATTCTTCAAAATTAATTGAATGTTTAGAGCTTAATACAAAAAAGGAAATAAAAATTTTTCAACAAGTTCAGATAACCATGACGGATATATCAGAAATTGAAGGCTTGTTCTGATACTTAAGGAAAAGCTGAACAATGGTAATTACATCTTTCTGGCAGTAAGTAACGATACGTGCAAGATCTTTCTCTTTCCAGTAAACAGATGCGACTTCACTTCCGCTGATGTCGTCTTTAGGAGTAGGAATATCAAATAAGGCGCTTAATAATTCGAGAGAAGTATAATTTTTATAATCTCCGAATTTCCACATCTCCATGGTGTCGAGCAGTTTCACCTCCCAGGGCTTTTTAGATTGTGTGTCAAGTATTTCCGGAATCTCAATCCCATTAACCAACATGCGGCGTGCAATGTAAGGAAAATCAAATTCTCTGCCGTTGTGCGCACATAGATTATTCTGTTCTTTATTGTAATACTGGTTCAGCAATTGGGCAAATTCCAGTAATAAGTTTTTTTCATCGTCTCCGTAAAATGATTTTACTTTTATTCCCCCTCCTCTTACATAAGCAACCGAGATACAGATGATCTTTCCGAATTCGGCATAAATACCGGCGCGTTCGAAAATTTCTTCGGGCCTTACTTCTTTACTTGCCTGAAGATACAGTGTTTTATGCGCCCATAACTTCTGAAATTTTTCAGGCATTTTACAATAATCTTCCCAACGGGGTACGGTTTCAATATCGAGAAACAGTATGTTTTCGATATTCACATTTTTTAACATAATGGTTAAAGTTGATTGGTAAAGATAAGAATTTTTCTGAAACCCAACAATATTTTTTTCACTATTGTCCGGAAATAACACAATGCAACTGGCTCCAACATGTAAAGTACCTGACATATTTATTGGCTGAATACTTTGCTGCAAAACCATCAAATACTCGTTGAGGTAAAAATTCAGTTAACTGTGCGAAAACATATTTGCCTTTGTTCATGTGGGAAATGTTTTTTCCCGAACATAAGCATTTCAAATCGTCATCAAACTAAAAAGTTTGTTTAAAACAGATTTACAATGATTTCAAAGAACGTTTTTTATTTTTTAATGGGCACTAATGACTCTTTTTTAATATTTATTCATTATTTTTGCTCCAATTTCAAAATAAAAAATAAAATGAAAAATTACTTCAAAACAATGCTGGTACTGCTAATGGTTGGCATGATAAGCACCGGAGCTTTCGCACAGAAACAAAAATATGGATATATCAACTCTGATGAATTGATGCAGATTATGCCTGGTGCCGATACCGCAGTTGCAAAATATCAGGAGTTTGGCCAATCGCTGGACACAATCTTAACAACGATGCAACAAGAGTTAAATTCCAAATATGAAAGTTTCAATGCCAATCAGGCTAAAATGTCCGATCTTGTAAAACAAACCAAAACCAAAGAACTTCAGGAACTGCAGGAAAGAATTAAATCTTTTCAGACATCAGCACAAGAAGAACTGAGGAAAAAACAAAACGAACTCTTACAGCCTATCATCGACAAAGCCAAAATTGCAATTGAAAAAGTTGCAAAAGCCAATGGTTATACGTTGATCATTGATTCAAGACAGGGTATCCTCTTATATGCAGCCGCCACAGAAGATATTTTGCCCCTCGTAAAGAAAGAATTGGGGATCAAGTAGATAGCGTTAATTCTGATCACTTCTTCTGCACCAGGCGCAGCATTTCTTATAGCCTGACGCTTTGCTGCAACTTTTGCTGTATTTCGCAGGAAAAACAGGAAAATATATTTATTAACTGAGTTTGGGGAATTATCTACTTTCCTTCTAATCCTTTATACAACGCACGGAAAGTCCACTACTTTTTTCTGAAGGAGAAATAAAAGTAAGATCATTACTATTTATTAATAATTTATACGACCATGCACTGGTGTTCTCAGTAGAAGACCAAAAATAACAAGCTGTACCTAAAAAAGAGAAATCAGTCCAGCAAGTTCCAGCGGGAAGAGCCGTAAAACCGCTTTCGTTGGTGGCCGTTGCATTAGGAGCAGCCCAATGCGCCGTGCCGGTTTCTTTCAGTTTAGGCCCAGCAAGCATTGGTCCGCCAAGGTAATCAATCAGTGTTTGCCATTCAGCCTTACTGGGTATATGCCAGCCGGCGGGTGCAAGCAAAGGGCCTTCAAACACGGCATACCAGTTATATAACCGGCCATAAGTTTCGCCATTTAATCCGTTATTATCATAATTTATATATGCACCAGTGGTAAGGTTTTGCCATTGTGTTGAATTTGTAAAATGTGTTATCGGATCACCGTTACGGTAATGGGTTACCTTGAGATTTTCAAGCATCCAGGTCTGGGTGCCGATAGTTACCGTATGGTAAACATTGCCATCAATATCGGTAACCTTGGTATCTACAATTTCTGGTTCAGGAACGGGAGTATCTTCTTCTTTCTTGCAGCCTGATGTAAAGATCAATATAAGGCAGATTGCTGTTAATGTATAGATCCCTATTTTATTTTTCATGATCAAAAAATTTATATCCAAAAATACTAAAATTCTTTAATATTTTAACTGAAATTCACTGTTGTCCGGTAAAAAAGTTATTAATTCATGAAAAGTCCTATTATATAATGATTTCAAGCAGCTTTAAACAAATAGTCCTTACTTTTTTTCATTTAAAGATTTAAAGAATTGCTTTTCATCAATTTATTTTGCCTCGTTCCGCCGGTTGGCGGATGTAAATTACTGAAAATCAATTCTTCCTTTAGGATAAGAGGAAAAAGAACAAGTTTATTATTTACATCCTTGAATAGGCTTAAATTATATCCGGACAACAGTGGATAAAAAAGTATAATAAACTGCACCTTCATCAGAATAAGCGAAGCTCTAAAAAGTTCAAATTTCTTCCTTCTTCAAATCCTTGCGTCCGGCAGTCTCAGCACAGGCATGTCCATTAATAATAAAAAAATTTTAATTTTTATTTGGAATGATTATAAATAAAGTTTACTTTTGCAGCAGAAAAAATACAGATGAGTTACCGGTTAAGCGAATCCAAAGCCAGGTTTTTTGATAAGATATTATGTCACAGATTTTTAGGAATAATAATCTTTATTGGTGTTATCTGGCTTGTTTTTCAAGCGACCTTCGGGCTTGGCCATTATCCGATGATCTGGCTGGCCGATCTGTTTTTTCTTCTTGAGGACCTGATAATAAGGGTTTTACCCGAGAGTGCGATCAGGAGTCTGCTTATAAACGGCGTTCTGAAAGGGATTGGAGGTGTGATTATCTTCCTGCCCAACATTATCATTCTGTTCACATTACTGTCGCTTCTGGAAGAATCTGGTTATATGGCAAGGGTAGCGCTGATCATGGACAAGCTGATGCAACCCATAGGGTTGAACGGGAAATCATTCATGTCGCTGGTGATGGGTTTCGGTTGTAACGTGCCGGCTATTATGGCAGCACAAAGTATTGAGAACAAGAATTCCCGCATCATTACCACGTTGATAAATCCGCTGATGCCATGCAGTTCGAGGTTTACCGTTTATGTATTATTCATTTCTGCTTTTTTTCCGGACAACCCTGGGACAGTTCTTTTTTTAATATATTTTGCTTCTGTTGCCATAGCAATAGTTATTTCGCTGGTCTTAAAAAAATATTTTTTTAAATCCACCAGTGAATTTTTCGGGAATTATCTGCCACATTACCGCATGCCGCGATTAAAAAGAACTATCAAATTCATGTGGCAGAATGCAATTATGTTTTTAAAAAGAATATTTGCGCCTATCGTTATTGCTTCGGTGATTATCTGGTTTCTTGGATATTTTCCACGCCAATCCGGTAATCAAAACATTGAACATACCTACTTGGGAATGACAGGAAAATTCATTGAACCTGTACTTTCTCCACTGGGTTTTGACTGGAAGATGGGCATCAGCCTGATTTCCGGTGTGGCAGCAAAAGAGACTATCGTTGGGCTGATGAGCCAGTTGTACCAGACCGGGCATCAGCCGGGCAATGACAAACAGAACCTCATTGAAAGCCTTAGGACACAAACGTATTTATCGGGGCCAAAAAAAGGGCAGAATATTTTTAATCCTGTGGTTGCCTTGTCTTTTATCTTTTTCGTGTCTATTTATACACCCTGCATAGGCACTATTGCAACTATCCACAAGACAATAAAACGAAGAAAATGGACTGTCTTTGTGATACTTTATACCACGGTACTGGCGTGGCTGGTGTCATTTCTTATATACAATATTGGCAGCCACTTCGTGCAATAATAATACAATTATTCCCATTGCAGGATTGTCTATCCTGAAAAAAGTCGGCAGGTAAATCAAGGTGTTTTTTTAATCGCCAAATATAATACAACCCTTATGAATTTAAGGGGAGAACACTTCTTTTCAGTTGATTCCCACTAAATGACCTGATTAAAAAAATATTACCTTCAGAAGAATTAGTAACACAATGGCAAGGACCCAAAATAGCAAAATCATCAACCCACCGGACATTTTTGGCATTTTCATGATAAATAAGTATTTGTTTGTATATATTTTCACCACAAAATTATCTATCATAAGCGCCGTGAAAATTAGTAAGAGGTTAGAAAAACATTAGAAATTCATTAGAAACTAATTAAAAACTCATTAAAGAATTGTTTTATCTTCTTATTATTTTAACTTTGTGTAAAATAGGTGATCTTATGAATAAGGCAAATATACTGATCGTTGAGGATGAACAAAGACTGGCTGAAATATTAAAAAAACAACTGGAAGAAACAGGCTTTGTTGCGGATATCGCCTTTGACGGTTATATCGGAAAACAGATGGCCCAAAACAATACATATAACCTGATTATACTCGATATTAATCTTCCGCTTATCAACGGATATGACCTGTGCAAAGAAATCCGGCAAACGAACAAGAATGTACCGATAATTATGCTGACAGCTCTGGGTGCCCCGGAAAACAAATTAACTGGCTTTAACGCAGGTGCTGACGACTATATATTAAAACCTTTTGATTTCAGGGAGCTACTGGCAAGAGTTAATGTTTTTCTCAGGCGATCAGAACCGATAAACAATGAGGAGGTATTAAGAATTTCGGATCTGGAAATGAACCTTAACAATAAGACTGTAACACGAGCAAACATAAGAATTGACCTGACAACAAAAGAGTTTGCATTATTGGAAATTTTTTTGAAAAATAAAGAAAAATTACTTACACGGGAACACATAATTGAAAAAATATGGGGCATCGATTTTGACCCCGGCACGAACATTATTGATGTTTATGTCAATTACCTGAGAAAAAAAATTGACAAAGACCATGACATAAAGCTGATACATACCAAGTTCGGGTATGGATTTTACTGCAGTGAAAAAGAGTTGTAGCGATGAACATTAAAACCAGGTTATCATTTGAATTCACGGGCATCGTTGCAGTAATACTGTTGTTTTTTGCCGGGTTGGTCTATTATTTCTCCTATACTTCACAGCTTGCAAGGTACAGGGAAGATCTCCTGAACAGCGCGAAGAACACCACTATTTTGTTAATCGATGTGGTGGAGGTAGATTCAATATTATTGAAAAAAATTCAAAGGGAAACCATTTTACTTGATGATGAAGAAATTGTTATTATAAATCCGACATCTAAAGTAATCTACAGCAATAACGTAAAATACCTTACAAATAAAATCATCGGTCAATATTCCGCCAAAAAAGATATCAGTTATTTTTCTGTCGGTGAAAAAGATGGTGTCTTTTATAAGCATTATTTTAAAAACCAATACTATAATGTGTTTGTAATGGCTACAGACAATAACCGCATCAAAAATTTATCCGACCTGAAGAAGATACTTTTCTGGAGTATACTATTCAGTATCTGGTTATCAACGATGTTCTCATACCTGTTTTCAAAAAATGCCATCAAACCAATATCCCGGATAATTAAAAGTGTTAAGAATATCAATTCGTCCAAACTCAGCGACCGGCTTAAAGAGGGCCGGGGAAATGATGAAATAGTGCAACTGTCAAGAACCTTTAATGAAATGCTGGCCAACCTTGAAATTGCCTTTAACAACCAGAAAGATTTTGTATCTAATGCCTCTCATGAATTACGGACACCTCTTTCCGTCATGATCCTTGAATCGGACTATTTATTAACCAGGGAACAATCATCTGAAGAATATAAATTACATATAAGCAGGTTGGTGGCTGACCTCAAAAAACTTAACACACAATTGAACAGTTTGCTGGAATTAGCCCAGATATCTCATGACAATAAAATTCAGCTTAAGAGTATCAGAATTGATGAGATTGTCTACGATGCCATACAACAGGTAAAAATAAAATATCCCGCAAGAAAAATAATATCAAAGATCCAATATCCCGAAAACGAAAGCGAACTGCTTATTAATGGCAACGCCGGATTGCTCAACATCGTTTTTAAGAACCTTTTAGATAATGCCTGTAAATTTTCGAATGATGATGTGAATATTGAATTCCTGATAATAGAAGAATACATTAAGATCATTATATCAGACAAAGGCATAGGGATACCGCCAAATGAAATGGAACGCATTTACAACCCTTTCGGAAGGGCTTCCAATGTTAAGTTTAAGAGTGGGTTCGGCATCGGGCTTTCCATAGTTTCCAAAATATTAGCATTACATGATGTTGAAATTGCCACGGATAGTAAGGTGAATGAGGGGACACGATTTATCTTGCTTTTCAAGAAAAATAAAAAAGACTGAAAAACATCATCACCGTGAATTTTGGCTTTGGATCATGCATCGCATCATTTTTTTAACGACGCTTTAGAAAAAATGTAATCAGGGATGGCCTGATCGAATTTGATGCTGGTTATTTTAAATTCCGTACCCTTGCCGTCTTTCATCATATCTTTATAAGTCATGGTATGAGGAAACCAGCGGCCCTGAATATTTTTCACATCCTTATATTCGATTTTTTTCAGGAGTTGCCCGCTTTTGGCATAAAGTTCCTGCTTTAAAGGTACATACCGGGCTGTATCTACCCACATTTTTTGAGAATGATAGGCCACATTTGAAACCTTGGCGGTCAGTTGAACTATCCATGTTTTACGGTCGCCTATCCATTCGCGGCCGGTAATTTTTTCCGTGTAAACATCTTGTAGTTTGCGATCGTCCATCATGTCTTCGTAAGAAAGGTCTGACCCCATCACCGATTGCCGGAGCATGTTGCCGGAGATCTGCACGATGCGGTCGGTGGAAGGGGAATAGATCCAGAGCTGCCCTTCCAGCTTCAGCATTTTAGTACCTTTTTCACTTGCCGGTGAGAGATATTCTGTAAAGGATCTTTTAGTGCCTTCAGACCAGGATTTTGAAGTAATCGTGCGGCTGGTACGTTTGCCGTTCACCGTCATCGAAGCTTCCGCAATACGGTTTTTGGAAGACATATTTTCGTCTATCTTATTCAGAATGAAACCCTCGTTTGAGTTATCGAAACTCAACATGAACAAGCTTATGATAACGATCGCTGTTTTTTTCATTTTCCTGCTTTTTAATTAAACTTCAAGCTCCTTGAATAAGCTGGCTGTTTGTCGCTTGTAGATGCCGATACCTGCCAGCGCATTACCCAGCACTACAGAGAACAGGCCCGGGATCAGTCCGATATAGTATGCTGCCGGGCTTACCATCGCTCTTATTGTAGTGGGTATCATCATAGAAGCGTTTTTCATCATTCCGCCGGTATCTATACCTACATTCTGTAAAAAATAAGAAAAAGCAAGGCCGACAGCCGTACCGACTATAGTGCCGATAATACCGATCAGTATCCCTTCATAAATCATCGTTTTATAAATGTGGCTCTTGCTTTCGCCTAAAGCAAGGCGGATGCCGAATTCGTTATAGCGCCGCAAGCCGCCCAGAAGTCCGGCATTCCAGAGCACCAGCGACATGGCAAGTAAAAATACGAAGATCATGATAACTCCCGCGGCATTCACGTAATCAAGCATTTCTGCCATGCCTTCCTGATCCCGCAGTGTCAGCATGGTTGGGGCATATACATCTTTTGATGTTGCATATTTTGAATTGAACTGCTTTGCGATGGAAGCCGCTTTTTCCATGTCATATTTCCCGTCTTTAAAAAATCCCAGCACCTCCCCCGCTGCGTCATCCATGGCAAAGGCGGCCTGAGCGTCGGTAATATCAGTGATGACGGCACCTTTGTCGATAGCCGTAACACCAAAACGGACGGTGCCCGCGACCATAAAATTCCTGAAAGCCATGCTCCCATCCATGGTAGTTCCAAAGATGGTGAATTTGTCGCCCGGACGGATCTTGAATTTTACCGCGAAATCATCTGTAATAAGCGCTTCGCCTGATTTTGATGGAATATTACCTGTAACAAGGGATTTTTCAATATTAAACCGTTCCGCTTCTTTGGACCCGGGCGATAGCAGGTCGATGGCCCAGCCCACGATGGGACCCTGTGCGCGGGTCTCCCCTTTGTCGTCAGGAAAATCCATCAGCGCACCAAAACGGATACGACTTACCCAGTCCACATCTGGAGCATCTTTTTCCAAATCCTGCGTCAGTTTGCCGACCTCCAGAATAGCCAGGTCATTCGGCATCTGTTCGGGCTTATTTGCATAAGCACGGGTCATCACCTTGAGGTGGCCTGTGTTGAAATTTGCAGACATGACTATGGATTCTCCGATAATACCGTATATCCAGCAATACAGCACCACGGTAAGCATCACCCCGATACTTACCACGATCACGGGTAGGAGGCTCCTGCTTCTGTCGTGAATGATGCCCTTTAGTAAAAACTTTATCATTGTATTTTCCCTTTCAAAGCTTCAGTCGGATTCATTTTAGAAATTTTTCTTGTCGGGAAATAGCTGACGATAGTTGCCGAGATGATGACAAGGAGCACCGTGGACAGTATCAATCCCATGCTGTAAAAAGGAACGATGGCGTCTGATATGGCTAATCCATAAGAATCTACAGATTTTGGCATCGGGATCCCTGTTTTCTGAAGCATTGCCAGCAGCGGTATCCCGTACACACAACCTAAAAGAATGGCTAAAATGCTGAGGGCGGTGCCTTCGGCAGTAAAGATCTTTACAACACTCCAACGCGTCATCCCTAAGGCGATGTAAGTACCAATTTCTTTCTGACGGCGGAAGATCGACAGTACCTGAGTATCAAAGATTGCCAGCAAGGCGATGGCCAGAAGAAGTATATAAACGACCGAAGTGCCTGACTTTTTTGCCTGCATCACTTCATCAATATCTTTCATGAGATATTTCACATCCTTATATTTCCAGCTATCCACATCGCCGCCCTTATATTGAGAACCCGCAATAAAAAAAGTAGCTTCATTCTGAAGGCCGGTTATTTTCTGAAGCTCAGCGAGGGAGATCCATACCTGCCCGTTATCAATCGAAGGAACATTAGCTGAAAAAATATCCGCAATAAATATTTCCCTCGCATCGAAAGTTCCATTCTTATCGCGCCATTGCATCAACATATGATCACCTTTTTTTAATCTGGCCGATGCTGCCATACGTTTGCCGATAATGGCAGTGATGAAATCATCGGAAGTTTTAAGCGAAGCTGAGGGGAGTCTGATGATCTGCTGTAAGGGATCAATTCCTTTGAGCAAAATGTTTTGCATTCCTTCCCCCGGAAAAATTGAGGCCTGTGAGACCAGCACAGGAGTTATTTTTCGTGAATTCACCAGTTCTGAAATCTTGCCTGTAACAGGTGCATGTGCATCCTGAAGGCAATAAGGATCATAAGGGTCGTAGGAAACATGCCAGAGCTGGCCGCTGCCGATAGCCCATTCTTTCGTATCGTTGTATGCCTGCCGGTTCCAGCCGTCGAGCATCCCGTTTACAAAAACGATAATGACAAATGCGAAAGACAGCACAAAAACATTCAGCCAGGTTCTGAGACCTGCACCGAATAAATTGCGGAATGCTAATTTTAGGGTTATCATCCTGATTAGTTTTTAGCATTTGAAATATAAACGTCTTTTTCTACCTGCCCGTCACTGAGCGTGATGATTCGGTCAAGGTATTCCATGACCTTTTCGTCGTGGGTGGCAAAGATAAAAGTTGTTTTAAGTTCTTTGTTTAGCCGCTTCATGGTCTGGACAATATGATGTGAGTTTTTGGCATCGAGATTGGCCGATGGCTCATCGGCGAGCACCAGCAAAGGATGTTTCACCATGGCGCGGGCAATGGCAACTCGCTGACATTCTCCCCCTGAAAGCTGGGCCGGTTTTGATTTTTCTTTATCAGTCAGGCCAACCCATTCCAGCGCTTCCATCACCGCTTTTTTTCTTTCAGCAAAGGATTTTTTCTGAAGTAATAATGCAAATTCAACATTTTCGAAAACCGTATAGACAGGAAGTAGGTTATATGTCTGAAAAATAAAGCCAATATTGAGGTTGCGGAGCATGGCGGCCTCTTTATGCGAGAGCGAAGCAATGGATTTGCCCAGCACTTCGGCGGTTCCGTCCGACGGAGTGTCCAGCGAACCCATGATGTTCAGCAAAGTAGTTTTACCTGAACCACTAGGCCCGACCAGTCCTGTAAACTCCCCTCCTTTAAACGACAGATTTATGTTGTGAAGAGCCGTAAACTCGCCGTTGCCCATTTTGAACCTTTTGGAAAGATTGATGATTGAAATGATTGAATCGTCTGACATAAAGGATAATTTAATGATTATACACCAACATAACCTGTAATCCCGGTCCTGCATAAGAACTGCCGCTGTTTCCCTGCTGCGGCAAATTATATGTCTCCGGATTCCAGTACGCCATCAGGTAGGTTGAGAAATATTTGAATTTATGATTCCAGTTTATAAAATTATATGTTTTTTTGCTTTTCCAGTCAAAATATATTATTCCGTTGATATTATCAGACATCCCTATCGGATAGCTGAGCGATAAGGCAGAAAACAATATATTGTTGCTGAAAGCAAAAGCATGTTCATCATTTGCCACGAGCAGTTGTTCAAATACCACCGTCAGGCCATTGCCAATGCCGAAAGTATTATCTATCCCGATGTTTAATATTTCCAGGTTTGTCAGAGAACCTATCATTTTGCTTTTGTTTATCCATGCGCCTTCAAACCATATACCGGCTCCCACATCCCATTTTGCATCGAGGCCGATCCTGTTTTCAGGTATCTCAAATAAAGCGGGAACGGCAAGGCCCAGATTTCGCATGTCAGCCACACGGAAATGATACGTCAAGGCGATTTCTCCTTTGGGAACCGGCGTTTGCAGGCGGCTGCCCAATTCAGGGAATTCCTGATTCGTTTTTCCGATATCCCAGGGGCGCGGCATTTCATTGCCATATAAGCCCCAAAACCATAAGTTGGCATTATTCAAAAAATAGTATCTGAACAACAATCCCCATGCACCGTTGGTAAGTTGCAACGGATCGCGTGGATCAACCTGGTCGAACCACATCAGCGGACGCAACAATGTGGCAGAACCAAAATTTATTTTCTGAAGGCCTGCCCTCACTTCCCATTGCCTTGCAGAAAAACGCATCCAGGCCCTGTAGGGGGCAATGCTGCCCATGGTGTGAAGCGAATCCAAGGGGTGGAAAGTCAGAGAGCCATTGAAGTTGAGTGATACTTCAAAATCAAGTTTTTTGTCTTTCGGGAACAAAATGCCATAGTCCAAAGTGGGAATATAGTGCCCACCGAATTGCAAAGGCAGGGCATTTTTTATATTATAATTTCCCCATACACACGCCTGGCCGGAAAAAGTTATCGTATCCTTTGCTGTTTTTATTGAGTCCTGTGAAAAGCAGGCAAATCCTGAGAGAAGCAGGATGCAAAAGACCAGTATGACTGAGGATTTACGCATATTTATTTTACAGAATTCAACACAATAAAAACTTGTCGCAAACTATATTACAAGGTATAAAGATATGAATATTTTAGCAATAAAAAAAAGACGGGGTTGCCCGAGGCTTTTTATATTGATTTTCACTACTAACCGACTAAATTTTTTAAAAAGAAGGGTACTTCCGTTAGGGTTCCC
>CAZMPB010000067.1:0-15090 GCA_964567775.1 uncultured Bacteroidales bacterium | reverse complement strand
AAAGCATAGACGGAAAAAGCAAAACAAAAGCGTATGCATTGTTTGAAAGTTCTTTTATCAACAGCATAGAGGTTGGTACAACCAATGGTTTGCAGCAGATACACGCTTATTTGTTTGGCGGATTGTATGATTTTGCGGGACAAATCAGACAAAAAAATATTTCAAAAGGCGATTTTCAATTTGCTGTATCTCGCTTTTTAGGCGACACTTTGAAGCAAATAGAAGCAATGCCCGAAACTACATTTGACGAAATCGTAAACAAATATGTAGAAATGAACATTGCGCACCCTTTTATGGAAGGTAATGGCAGAAGCACTAGAATATGGCTGGATTTGATACTGAAAAAACGCCTCGAAAAATGCGTTGATTGGAGTAAAATTAGTAAGCAGGATTACATGAACGCAATGATGCTAAGTTCGACCCAAAGTAGTGGTCTGAAATTACTTTTGGAAAAAGCGCTCACCACCAAGATAAACGACCGCGAAATGTTTTTGAAAGGGATTGACTACTCATACTATTACGAGGAAAATGACTAATGACAAATAGAAAAAAATGGGGGCAGCATACGAGGAAAAAATGGAAAGCGAAACAAAAAATAATGTAAAAATTCTTGTTTATTAATCTATTGTTTTTATATTTTTAAAAATATTTAAAAAGGTTTTATAATTGTTGGCGAACGGATACGGGGCTAAAATTTAATACGCTAATCTATAGTCATTTATAAGTAATAACATGAATCACAGGCTTGCCGCACTTATCAAAGTAATGGCGATTCTGTCGGCTTCGGCGCGGTCGGTACGGTCTATGCGGTGGATATAATCTTCTCCGTCGTTCGGAATATCATAATTGTTTTCAATGTGTTTCGCAATTTGTAAGCGTTTCTATCGCCTTCATATAGAATCCCCCCCCAAATAATGTTGAATTTTTTTCTCTTGTCATTAATTTATATATTTGCCTGTAACATTATCTAAGTTTTTTATTGCTCGCAATCGTTTTCACAAACGCTTACAATTGATTTTGTTTAATACAAATTACTGGTATGTACTCATATTCTTAGAAATAGTGTTCCAGGAACTTCGAATAAAGTTAAAATCAACGTATTACGATAAAAAAAATAGATGTGGGCTATTTTGAAAAAAACTGTATTACTGACAATATTGATAATAGAAAGAATGAGTTTAGAGTTTTTATATAAAGGATTAATACTTGGATTTTCAGTCGCTGCTCCTGTAGGACCAATAGGTGTCCTTTGCATAAACAGGACTATTAATAAAAACTTTGCAGCAGGATTTGTCAGTGGATTAGGAGCGGCAACGGCTGATTTAATATATGGATTAATTGCAGGATTAGGATTGACAGCAATTTCGACTTTTCTAATTGACCAAAAAATGTGGATTCAATTTATTGGTTTAGTTTTCTTGATTTATCTTGGGATTAAAACGATAATAAAAAAGGATTATGATATTGAGTTTAAGTCAGTAGTTGATAAAGGATTATTAAAAGACAACCTTTCTACATTGATTCTGACTATTACGAATCCTATGACTATATTATTCTTTATTACTGTATTTGCTGGTCTGGGATTGTCAAAAACAATAAATGGATTTCATTCTGTAATGCAGTTAATATTGGGCATATTCCTGGGCTCTTGCATTTGTTGGTTGTTTTTGAGCGGACTAACTAATAAACTGAAAACGAAAATAAGTAATAAAATTTTAAAAAGGATTGATTTAGTTTCTGGCATTTTAATCCTATTCTTTGGATTATCGATTTTGATTAATATGATTAAAGAAATAAAATAAAAAACAGCCTATAGCAAACGCCAATATGCCAAGTGGGCACCAGCATGTCGCCAAGTGTCTATCGCGCAGGTTAATTAGTTTTGGAGGATACAGAAGCAGCTCCGGAACCCCGCCAGGTACATAGAATCGATCGTTATTGATACAGTATCGGGAAACAGGTATTCATAATAAAAATCCTAAGCTTTCCTTCCCCTGTTATTTCTTCCGGGTTTTCTATTGCCAAAGCGGGGTTTGGGCCTGTTTTTCAGTGGCTCATACAAAGGGCATTCACCAAACATTTGCGGGACTGTGCCTTTGTGGACTTCTTCGCCAAGCAGTTTTTCAATAGCGGCAAATTTTTGCTGTTCTTCAGGGCTGATCAGGGTAATCGCGATGCCATCGGCTTCGGCACGGGCTGTACGGCCTATGCGGTGGATATAATCTTCCCCGTCGTTCGGGACGTCATAATTGATCACCATGTCGATATCTTCCACATCGATGCCACGGGATAAAATATCGGTAGCCACCAGCACATTCAGCTTGCGGTTCCGGAAATCGAGCAAAACCTGTTCACGGTTTTTTTGGTCAAGGTCGGAATGAATATCTTCTACTTTAAGGCCTTTATGCTTTAATTCCCTGCTAAGTTGTTTGGCGCTGATCTTTGTAGAACAAAACACCAATACCGATCCTAATTTTTCCGAATCAAGCAGATGGGTTACCAGCGGAACTTTCTGATTGCCATACACCACATATGCCAGTTGCAGCACCTTTTCCGAAGGTTTGGCAAGGGCGATGCTTATTTCTGCAGGCTCAACAAGGATCTTGCGGGCCAACTGGCGTATCTCGTTCGGCATCGTGGCTGAAAACATCAGGTTTTGCCTGGTCTTTGGCATGTACGAAATGATTTGCATGATGTCGTCGTAAAAACCCATGTCGAGCATACGGTCGGCCTCATCAAGGATCAGGTATTTCAAATGTGAAAGGTCTGCATAGCCCTGGTTCAGGTGGGCGATCATACGTCCGGGGGTGCAGATCACCACATCAACGCCTTCGGTCAGCGACTGTTTTTCATTTCCGAAAGAGGCCCCGTCGGTACCTCCATACACGGGGATAGAACTCACCGGAGTGAAATAGGAGAAACCCTCCATCTGCTGGTCTATCTGCACGGCAAGTTCACGCGTGGGCACGATGACCAGAGCTTTGATGTGCTCGTGGTGTTCCGAGGTAATGATGTTATTGATAATGGGTAATAAAAAAGCGGCAGTTTTGCCTGTGCCTGTCTGGGCAGATCCGATCAGGTCTTTTCCCTGCATAATAAGAGGGATGGCCATTTCCTGTATCGGAGTGGCAGCCTGGTAACCAATAGAATCTATCCCTTCAAGCAGGCGTGGGTCGAAGCCAAATTCATCAAATTTCAAAGTAGTTCGTTTTGTGCAAAGGTACTATTTTTCAGGCATCTTCAGAACAGTTCTGTAAATCGTTTGCGCGCCATAGGGGAATCAAGGCTCCACACCGTGGCCTTACATTTGCAAACCCTGAAAAGCCCCATCACTTCATAGCCGGCGGCTTCTATCCAGGGCTGCAAGAAAGGGCGTGAACCTACAATCTCCTTTTTCAGGGCGAGGTCATCGTCGGCCTCATTGGCGGTGCCGGTTACACGTACCTGAACATCATCCGCGTAAAAACATAATTCTACTTGCGGGTTAGTGACAAGCTGTCTGTAAAAATCTTTGTTTTTTCCTGTGGTGAAAATGATGCCTCTGTCATCGGTTTTGTAAATCATGATTCCCCGCACGCGCGGCTGGCCGTTATCGGTGGTGGCAATGAACGACAAAGGATTTTTTCCGATAAAATCAAGGATTTCTTCTTTGGTGTTTAGCATATTTTATGGATTTTCTTTAGATTGTAAATTTCAAAATCTCCCTCAATAAATTTGCCCATCCTGTAAAGACTTTCGCCCGCGCCGCATTCAACAAAAGTTCCGACTCCGTTTTTAAGCAGAAACCTAAATGTCTGATACCAGTCGAAACCATGAAAAATATTATGTGTAAGCTCCGCGATGATCTCATCTTTGGTCAGAATTATCTTTTGGTTGACTGGCGAAACATAAGGAAAAGTATTATTTTCTATTGCCATTGTTTGGAGCGCTTCACAAAATTCGACGGCAGCCGTTTTTAGCAAAGGGGAGTGGTAGGGGTGTGACACAGGCAGCATACGGATTTGCAGGGCGCCCATGTCAGCAGCATTAGTTAAAATTTGTTCAAGATGCCGGCGATGGCCCGACAGCAGAAACGAAAACTCACTGTTCTGATTGATGATAAACACCCCGGAGCTAAAAGGAAGAATTAGAGAGGTCACATCATCGAGGCTAAGCCCGCCAATGGTGCCCATGGATAGGGGTGATTCCGGCAGATTTTTTTCAATGGCGCAGAAAGCTGTTTTTATCATGTTCAGCCCGGTCCCGAAATCTATCGAGCCGCAGTGGTACAAGGCGGCATAGATCCCCATGCTGTATGAGGAAACATAATCAGGAATTTGTTTTTTTGAATGTAAGATATCAGAAACACAGCAACTGATAATATAGGCAATGTATTGAGATTTCAGTTGATCCGTAAGGAAATTATTGTTTAAAACATCAAAATTCCTGAGATCGCTCCCGGTAATATCAGAAGCTTTTTCAAGATAATCATTCAGGCTGGTTTCGTAGCTTTCAATTACCCGGGTTTCTATACCGAGGTATTCGGGCACAAATGCAGGAAAGAGGTGAGCGGTTTTTCTATGATCAAATTTTTCTTCGTTTTTAATGACAGTCATAGATTTTGTTTTTTTTCTCTGTGGTTCTCTGTGTTACCTCTGTGTAACAATATGAAAATCACACAAAGTGCCATTCAGTGCTCTCAGAGTAACGCAGAGGTGCTTGGAATATCCTCTCATTTACTCAAGTTCAGCAACAAAATTAAGAAATTTTTGCAAAGACCCTTGCTTCACTTTGTCGAAATGATAATCTATGTTATCCCGGTAATAGGCTTTGATATCAAAACAAGGATCAACAAAAGCCTTGTATTTTTTTACGACATCACTGATGTGTTCTATTCCGTATCTCAGGGCGGCAGAAAAATTCCCGATCTGTTCTACGGACAGGTCTTTTCTGCATACCCAGACAGCAAATACAAAAGGCAATCCGGTAAATTTTTGCCATTGGGCGGCAAGGTCCCATTTATGTAGGAAGTGTTTTGAAATTTCTAAAGCTTTATCGCCGATCACCACAAAAGCATCCGTACCGCAGTGGTCTTTGAAATTTCTCACATCTAATGACTGCCATTCCGGAGCGATTTTCCAATAATGTTTTGCCATCACTTTTATTAGACGCACCGAAGTTGCCGATTCAAGGTCTAAGCCAATGGTCTTAATGTCTTCGATTTTTTTATTGCTGAGCAGCAGAACGGTTTTTACTTCTTTTACGGCTCCGATGCAGTAATCGGTAATGATTTTGTGTTCCGGAAGGGAAGGCAACGCACCTACCGGCACCAGGGCAATGTCGGCATTTCCGGCAGCAAAACTTTCGGCACATTGAGCAGGAGGGGACAGCATCAGCTTGAAATCACCATGCAACCCGGAGTTTTCTATTCCAAAAACAAACGGAAAAGTGTTGGCGTACGAAACAGCAGCGATGCGAAGCGGGTTTGACATGATGATATTAAACGATCAGGTGAAAAGATCACAGATGTTCTTTACTCGACAGGTATTGCCTGAGAGCTATTTCATCTGAATTATTTTTTTAGAACAAATTAGTTTGTCGTTTACGATAAACCGGATAAAATAAATAAACTGCCCCGTACCTTTAAATGATACGGAATAATTTCCAGCCGCTTGTTGAGTATCTGTCAGCTTTTCGATTAACCGACCAAGATTATCAAATACCTGAATGTTGACCCGGGCATCTTCAGGTATGGTGTATTCAATCAGGGCTTTCTCGGTAAAAGGATTGGGCGATGTTTTAATGTTGTAAATGGAAGCATCCGGAGAGGTGTATTCGGCGGCTATAGTTGTCTGTTCAGAATTTTCCTGGTTTTGTGATAGCTGGTAGGCGTTAGCATAATAGGCAGCAATATGTGCTTTGGTATGTTCACCATTTTTGTAAAATGTTATTGAAAGCAGTGGATATCTGACAATCGGGTCTGAATTCTGTGCATACCAGCGGTAGGTGATGGTTTCCGTGGGGTTATTGTCCTGTTTTCGCATGAAGCGTACCCTTAATACATTTTGTATTTTTACATCTCCGGGAAGAAGGAGTGTGCCGTAACCGTCAGCAACAGTGGTATAGGTTCCTGAGATAACGCTGGATTGATTATTTGCGATCACATTGCCGGAGTATGCTCCTGCACAGGACGAGCCATAGGTAAAGGGAAAAGGGAATTTTACAATGGGTTTGTTATAAACAACAGAACCGTATTCATTTGAATTTCCATATTCCTCCATGCCCGAGACGCTGACTTTGAAATAAAAATCTGTTTTATTTTCGCGGAGTACAATATTTGCTTCGGGGTACAAACTACTTTTTTCAAAATTTTTGGCTGCAAACATATAACTCGTAAGTTCCCCGGTTTTATTCAGTTTACTGAAATCCCAAACCTGGTCAGGCCCGGGATTGCCTTCCCGCACACTGTCCGTGATGATGAAGGGTTGTTCATCGGCATTCAAATAGGCATTATTGTCGTAGGTAAGAACATGCTGTGCAGATATTTTTACAGCGAGAAGACTCAATATAGCGAGGCAAAGGACTATTTTTTTCATGGGTAATTAATTTTTATTTGACATGAGCTATAAATGAAGAACAAAGTTATTGATTTTTTCTGAATATTAATTTGGGATATCAAAAACGGTTCGGTTTGAGGTGCTGACAAAGATTTTATCCTGAAAAAACAGTATTATATAGATCTGATATTTCATAGCCCGTAGGGCTTAAATGTCAATAGAATGATCATAGCAAGAATAAATTATTGTCCGTAGGACATATACCAATTATCGATATAATTCACGGGATGATTGTTCCACAAGACTCGCACATGTACGTTTTGCCGTCATATACATAAGATTATGACATTCACAGAGTATTATCTCGATTTTCTTAAAGAGAATCATATTTAATATGATGAACAATTTATTTTTAAGCAATTGGATACCCCTGATTTTTTAAGGAATTGTTCTGGTGTTAATTCCCTACGGGAAAAAATTTCAGGGCGTATTTATGTTCTATTGATATTTATGCCCTAACGGGCAATTTGATTTTTCAAAGAAGTATATTTTTAAATGCCAGCACCTCAAAAAAAGATTCTACCTCAAAAACAGATTGCAACTGACTGAATAAGCAGCGGGTGGCAGAAAAAAACTATTTTTTGACAAATTTGCGGACTGTTGGCCTGTTTTTCCCATCGGCAATCCGGAGTAGATAAAAACCTTTCGTAAGAAAATGTACCGGAATTTCAAATGTTTGATTATTGCCGTCTGTTGCTTGTTCGCAGTAATAGATGGTTTGTCCCAGCAGGTTGCTGATGCTGATTTCAAGACGGGAATCCGGTGCCGGCGACAGCGAAAATCTCAGGATGTCGGTTACCGGATTGGTTAATGAAACCTCAGTGTTTCCGGCTTGTGTTTCGCTGATGCCAACGGTGGTTTGATCGACTAACAAGTCCATAACCACCGGCAGGTGATCGGACATGTCGTATAGTGCATCAATAATATCGGAGGGCGCGCTGTTGTTTGTTCCGTAATTGATGGCATCATTCCGGTGATTCCCGTCGTTACCAATGGCCTGATAGCTGCCATTAATATAGTGCATGTGATCGGTGCCGTTTTTAATAAATTCACTTTGCAGAATAAAATCATAGCGGTCGTCCATACCTCCGCTTGCAAAACAGCCGTCGGAGGATGAATGCGTTGATTGTGTGTGGATGCTGCTATAAGAGTAGTTGTTATACCAATCTCCCATCATATTTACCGGGTCATAAAAACGTATATTGACATTGGAATGATTGATAAAATTCTGAAAACACTGTTCGTCAGCAGTGCGGGTATTAAAGTCGCCCATGAGCAGGTAGTTGGCTTTTTTGTTTATGGTGTTGAGGTAGTTCATGATGGTGTTCGACTGCGAAATCCTTGTATTGGAGTCGGAAACAGTGTTGCCGGCTTTAAGATGTATCACAATGCAGGTAAGGTAGGCGGTATCTGTAGTGGCAATATTCCATGCCTTATAATAAAAATTATAAATGTTTATATCCCTCACACTGGTATAGATATTTTGCTGGGATTTCAACACAAGTTTGTCGGAATTATAAAACATGGCATTTGACAGATCCGAGGCCGCATTGTTGCTCATGTTGCCTCTTTTGTAATGTGTTACGCCATCCGTATTCAGTATGTCGTCGAGTACGTGCTGGTGTGTGGCGGTAACCGGGTTCACCTCATTGGCAGTAAAAATGTCGGGTTGGATATATTTTGTAATTGTTTTCAGGCAGTTGTCTTTGGTGGCAGTAGGATTATTGGCTGCGGTGCAGTAGGTACTGGTGCGGTAATAATACATCAGGTTGTAGTGCATCACCCTGATCGTGTCTTGAGAATAGGCCACGGTTGAGATCGCTGTAAGGAACAAAAGGATAAGTTTTTTCATAAAAAAATAATTATACAAAGATACGGAATAAAGAACTCAATAAAGCATCGGATCGGAATGGATTTTCCCCTTTTTATCCTCGGAATTAAAAACACATATTCCGAATGCCGGAACCCATAAATAAATGTTCTGATATTATCTTTTAAAAAATTTTCTGGCCAGCGGTTTATTCTTTCCATCTGAGATTCTGAGGATATAAACGCCCTGGCTTAAGAAATCAACAGGAAACTCAAAGGTATCATAGGTTCCGGATGTTTCCCTGATAGAGGAATAAACCGTTTGTGCGAGAATATTTATAATGCTGAATTCTAACTTAGAAACGGAGTCGCTGTTTATTGACAAATAAAGCATGTCAGTAACAGGATTAGGAAAGAGAACCTCCGGAATTTCGGCATTGACACGTTCCTGATCTACCAATAAATCCATAGAAACCGGCAAATGATCTGACATGAGGTATAAGGCGTTGATTACCTCTGCAGGAGCACTAGCGTTCGTTGCTCCTTCATTAACGGCCAGGTTAAAATGATTGCCATCTTGTCCGATGGCTTTATAGGTGCCATTGATGTACTTTATATGATCTGTCCCGTCTTTTATGTACTTGCTTTGCAGGATAAAATCAAACCGGTCATCCAAACCGCCTGAGGTATGACATCCGTTTCCGGTGCGATGTGTCGATTGTGTGTGATAATTGCTGTATGTGATATCTGCATGCCAGTCTCTTACCATATTAACCGGATCATAAAACCGGATGCCTGCATTTATATCGTTTACAAGATTCTGAAAACATTGCTCGTCGCCCGTGTAAACATTAAAATCTCCCGAAAGCAGGTAATTTGCTTTTATATTGAGTGAATCGAGATAGGCCATCAGGATAGTTGTCTGTTCAATTCTTTTCAGGCTGTCTGAGGGAGTGCTTCCCGCTTTCAGATGGACAACAATGCATGTCAGGAATGCAGTATCATTCGTTGATTCCAGATCCCATGACTTATAATAGAAATTATAAATGTTGATATCCCGGTATAGCGTAGGGATACTATGCTGCGAAAGTATTTCAAGTTTATCCGAATTATAAAACACGTCGTTTACGCTGATATCATTTGAAAGATTCGTGATGGCTCCTCTCTTGAAATGAGTGATACCGTCGGTATTCAGCACCCGATCGAGGATACGCTGGTGCATCGAATCTTTGGGACTCATTTCATTGGCGGTTAAAATATCGGGCTTTACAAATTTTACAATTTTCTTAAGACAGCTATCTTTTGATGCAATTGAATTTGTCGTGTCGTTACATCCGAAAATGTTTTTTCCATAATACAGCATATTGTAATGCATTACCCGGATAGTGTCCTGAGCGTATGCTGTTACGGAAAACACGATAAAGAAAAACAACAAAAATTTTTTCAATTTATTCATCGGGCAAATGTACAAATTAATGTTATTCACGACAAGGAATGAAAGAAGGCTGTTGAAATACCAAATAATATGCATTTTTATTAAATATACCATTTCCGGTATATCTATCAGGTACTTAAAGGTAAATTTTTGTTTGCGTTTCCTGCCTAATCCGGGGCTGATATTTTTGAGGAAGTCCGCTGGTTTCCAATGAACTTTAAATGGGCAGCTTTTCGCCCGGAACTAAGGCGCTGGTATTATTTCTCACCTTGCTCACCGCAATAGTGGCGGCGACCACCGAATAAGCAGGAGCAAAGAGGAATCCGATCACTGGTACAAAGAAAAAGAAAAAGTAAAACACCATACCGTTGGCAACAGACATACCGCGGTTCTTACGTACAAATTTCACGCTCTTGCGGATACTAAACTTAAAGCGTTCATTCGAATAATCGATCATTGAAAACCCATAAAAGTAACAAGTGATAAAAAACATGATCACGGGACTTATCCATCCAACAAAGGGTATGTACCCAATGAAAAAGAACAGTGCCATAAATCCCATTTCAATAAAAAAATTCCGGATCACGATGCGGATTCCCCGCCAGATATCTTTTAGAAATTGTCCGACACGAAAAGGATAATTGTTCCCCGTAAGAATTTTGTCTGTTTTTTCGGAAAGTAAGGCCAGCGCCGGCGACAGGATCGCAAGCACCACATAGCGGTACACCGATGAGTAAAACAAAAACAGCAGCACGTATAAGCCGACCTTAAATATCCATTTGACGGCGATCATAGCATATTTAAAAAAACCTTCGGGGTTTTTTGCCAGGCCTGTAATGTCAAGGACCCAATCGGTAAATAAGCCTATATATTTCCATCCGAAGAAGAACACCAGAAAGAGCATGACCAGGTTGATGACAGCAGGCAAAAAAACATAAGCCCAAAGTTTGTTTTTCACAATTAGTTTGTGGGCAACGGAATATGATTTAAAGCCGATTTTGAAGTTTGGAAATAGTGCCATCCTTTAGGGTTTCCCTTTGATTGCTTTTTTAACGGTTCTGCTGATTTTTGTGAGCCTGTCGATGTTTTCTTTTATCGGCGAAGTGGTTAGCCCGTCGATGCTCAGGCTCACGTTCTGGTAATGAAATGAGTGTTGTTCGGGATATACGATCACGAAACTGTATTTTATGAAGTTTTTTGAAAGCTGCCTGGGCAGGGCCGATAGAAAACCGCTATGAGAAATGGTGTTTTCACGGGCACTGATCCAGAACAGAAGGTCGGTATGGCTCAGGTGATCTTTTAAGATATTCATGTTGTCGTAATCGTTGAATTTTACGTAGTGCACCGAAGTAGTCTTGGAATTGTCAAAGTCTTTTATTAAATGTGCTGTAGTTTCTTCAGTGGCAAATATCAAAACCTTGGCTGTCAGTTCTTTTGTGATGACAGCTATCTGGCGCAACCATTTTTTATACCCCGGTTCAAACTCGGCATTCGGCGGCACAATAAGGACAATCCGCTTGAAATACCCGAAAGGATGCATGACCTTTACAATAAACATCATCTGATTGTTTTTCGGAAGGATATTGTCAACGATTCCTCCGAAAAGATTAAGCAGGCCTGTGCTTTGTCCGTTCCACCCGATCACTACATTCGTGATCATCAGTTCCTTGATGGCACGGTTGATCCCGTTAGCCACATTGACATCGATACGCGAAACTGAGCGGACCAGCTTTTCGTCGGTCACGGTCTGGCTTATAATATCCGCAATCTGCCTGTTCTTTACCATGATTTCATAACGGGATTCTTCAGAATCAGGGTTGCCGGTAAACACATTCAGCGTGTATAAGGGTTCTTTTGAATTTTTATTTTTCAGGAACAGGGCAAAATTGATCAGGGCCTGCATGTTCTCCGGTTTTGACATCGGAACAAGAATCCGCTGATTCATGGTGTCTTCTTTAACAGGTTTGTTTTTTTCAATACGAGCCAGTTTTCTGCCGGCATTTTCTGTTACAAAAGAGCTGATCAGGCAACTCACGAATATTACGACTACAGTTCCGTTCAACACGTTAATGTCGATGAGCTTCAGATTAAACCCGACCATGATCAGCGCTATGGTAGCGGCAGCGTGCGAACTGCTAAGCCCGAAGAGGACGTTCCGTTCAACAACTGAAAATTTGTATATTTTTTGCGTGAAAAAAGCTGCTATGTATTTTGTAACCTCAGCGGTAACAACCAGCAGTCCTGCGATGATCAATGCCTGAGTGCCATTAAAAAAAACACGTATGTCGACGATCATTCCGACACCAATAAGGAAAAAAGGAATAAAAATCGTATTGCCGATGAATACCGTACGGTTCATCAAAACCGATGATGACGGTACCAGTGAGTTTAAGGCGAGGCCTGCCATAAATGCACCAACCATCGGTTCTATGCCTGCGGTTTTAGCAAGAAACGCAGATGCAAACAACATACATAATACGTATAGATATTGTGCACTTCCGTCTCCTTCCAGATTTTTAAAAAACCAACGGCTTATGGCGGGTACCGCCCAAAGCATGATAACCATAAAGGCAGTCAACGAAAAGATCATCACAATCCAAAACCATGTATCCAGTGTGCCCTGAAAAACATTTTCGATGATGACCAGTAACAACAGTACGGCTGTATCGGTAATTATTGTTCCTCCGATGACGGTGTTTATCACACGGTTTTTAGTGATGCCAAGCCGTGAAGCAATCGGGTAAGAAACAAGTGTATGCGTAGAAAACATGCTGGCAACAAGCAGTGATGCCAGAAAATCAAGTTTGATGACATAATGTGTAACAAAAAAACCCAGTGTAAGCGGGATGATAAATGTCAGCGAACCAAAAACAGCACTCCTTGAACGATGTTTATTAAAATCAACAAGATCGATCTCAAGCCCGACAAGAAACATGATGTAGAGTAAGCCAAACTCCGAGAGCATATTTACCCCATTGACCGGAGCAATAATATTCAGTCCGTGTGGCCCGATCAAAACACCTGCAAGGATAAATACCACAATGCCGGGAATGCGTATTTTTTTAAGCAGACGCGGAGCAAGAAAAATAATAACAAAGATTAACAGGAAAACAATTACGGAGTCTGTGATTGGTAATTGAAATTTCGCTAAGAAATCCACGGGAAATTTTTTTGCAAAAATATAAAAATTTCCAGAATTAATTCAAAGGATTTTAAAGAATATTTACTTCTGTTTCAAGATATACCCCGAATTTTTCGTGGATGCTCTCCTGAATTTTCCGTGCGAGTTCAATGATATCAGAACCGCCGGCATTACCATAGTTAACCAGTATCAGTGGTTGCTTAGTGTTAACTCCCGCGTCGCCCTTGCGGTAGCCTTTCCATCCGCACTGATCAATAAGCCATGCAGCGGCGAGTTTATGGCGGTTATCTGCTGCCGGATAATGCGGCATGTCGGGAAATTTTTCGATAAGTTGAACGAATTGTTCATCACAGATCTGGGGATTTTTGAAAAAACTTCCGGCCGAACCTATCTCCGTTGGGTTGGGGATCTTACTGTCGCGTATGTTGCAGATAGCTTTGCTGACCGTTGCAATATCCGGCTTATTGTTGCTAAGGCGCCTGACCTCTTCGGCAACACCGTCATAATCCAGATGAAATTCCGGTGTTTTTGAAAGGCTGAACAGCACATTGGTGATGATTGCCCTTCCTTTCATATCCCGTTTAAAAATACTGTCGCGGTAGCCAAACTGACATTCCTGGTTCGAAAATCGCAACAGGCTTCCGTCGTCAATGCTAATAGCAAAAACTTCCTTTATGCAGCTCTTTACCTCTGCGCCGTAGGCGCCGATATTCTGAATAGGGCTACTGCCAGCCTGTCCGGGTATGCCCGAAAGGTTTTCGAGGCCGTAAAGTTCTTCTGTAATGCAGAATTTTATCACATCGTCCCATAGTTCACCGGCAGCCACATCGATGGTGGCGGTGTTTTCATCTTCAGAAACTTTCCTGATCCCTTTTGTGCTGATCTTTGCAACCAGGCCTTCGTAATTTTTTGTAAAAAGTATATTGCTTCCACAGCCCAAAGGCAGCAAAGGGATTTTTGTTTCGTGGTAAAAATTCAGGAGTTTGTCATAGTCATTTTGGTTTGAGACTTCCCCAAACCAGCGTGCAAACGCAGTTATTCCGAAAGTATTGAATTTCTTCAGGTTGAAATTTTCAAAAAACTGCATGACGGACTTATTTTAATGATTGCATATATTTTCGTGACGCTGCAACAAAAGCAACAAAAAGAGGATGGGGGCATTGCACCGTACTTTGGTATTCGGGATGGAACTGCACGCCGATAAACCACGGATGATTGTTGTTTTCCATGATTTCCACCAGTTTGTCTTTTTCATAGGTTCCGGCAGCGATAATACCTGCTCCTTCGAATTGTTTCAGGTATTCATTATTGAACTCATAGCGATGGCGGTGGCGTTCGCTGATATCTTCTTTTTGATAAATATCATAAACTTTTGTCCCTGTTTTTAATTTGCACGGGTAGGCTCCAAGCCTCATGGTGCCGCCTTTGTTGGAAATTTTCTTCTGGGCTTCCATGATATCGATCACCGGATGCAACGTATCTCTGTTGATCTCGGTGGAATGGGCATCAGTGTAACCCAGCACATTGCGTGCAAATTCCACCACAGCGCACTGCATGCCCAGACAGATGCCTAAAAAGGGAATGTTATTTTCCCTGACATGACGTATGGATGTTATTTTTCCTTCAATTCCGCGCTCGCCAAAACCGGGGGCAACCAATAGTCCATGAATCCCTCTGAGTTTTTCAGCTACATTTCCTTCATTGATATGTTCTGATTGTATGGTTTTTAGGTGTACCTTGCACTGTAATTCCGAACCTGCATGAATGAATGATTCCACAATGGATTTGTAAGCATCTTTCAGTTCTACATATTTGCCCACCAGGGCTATGGTTACTTCGGATTTCGGATTTTGCAGCTTAAAAAGAAATTTTTCCCAGCGTTCAAGGTTGGGCTCGCCCGTAATGGGTGTATTGGTTTTTTCGAGTACCACCACATCGAGCATTTCTTTCTGCATCAGCAGCGGAACATTGTAAATGGTTTCCGTATCAATAGATTCTATAACTGAAAGTGGCGACACGTTGCAGAACAGCGCTATCTTGTGCTTAATGCCGTCGTTAAGGGGTTTCTCGGTGCGGCAGACCAGAATATCCGGCTGCACGCCGAGTTC
>CAZMPB010000066.1:0-15178 GCA_964567775.1 uncultured Bacteroidales bacterium | reverse complement strand
CCATAACGGTGACACCAGACAATACCATCACATTGGTTTCCGGTGGTACCCAGACGGTATGCATCAATACGGCTGTAAATGCGACTACTTATTCGACTACCGGTGCTACAAGCGCTGTATTTAGCGGGCTACCGGCGAGTGTGACCGGTATGTGGGCATCAAATGTTGTAATAATCAGCGGAACCCCGACAGAGTCAGGAACATTCACATATACGGTAACACTGACAGGCGGATGCGGAACAGTAACGACAAGCGATACAATAACCGTTATTCCGGACAACATAATCACATTGAGTTCAGCACCAAACACTGATGATCAGACTTTATGTGTTAATACCCCAATCACGAATATAAATTACGCTACCGTGGGGGCGACGGGGGCAGTAATCACAGGATTGCCAGCAGGTATAACCGGCTCTTGGGCAGCTAATGCAGTGACCATAAGCGGAACGCCATCGGTAACCGGTACTTTTACTTACACCATCACATTAACCGGAGGTTGCGGAGTTGTAACAACTACCGGTACGATCATTGCAAGCCAGGATAATACGATCATCCTGAGTTCAGCGGCTGGCACCAATGCACAAACCAATTGTGTCAATACAGCCATCACCAGCATCACCTATACCACTACAGGAGCTACTGGCGCTACGTTCAGCGGTTTGCCCGCAGGAGTGAACGGCAACTGGGCTTCTAATATGGTAACGATCAGTGGAACACCTTCTGTTTCAGGTGCTTTTATTTACACAATAACCTTAACAGGCGGTTGCGGAACAATCACAACAAGCGGCACGATAACGGTAACACCTGATAATACGATCACCCTTTCATCGGCTGCGGGCACCAATGCACAGACTCAATGTATCAACACGGCGATCACGAATATTACTTATACCTCCACGGGAGCAACAGGAGCAACATTCAGCGGGTTGCCCGCGGGGGTAACGGGCATCTGGGCTTCTAATACGGTAACCATTAGCGGAACACCAACTGTTTCGGGGACTTTTAATTATACGATTACATTGACAGGCGGTTGCGGAACAATAACAAATGCTGGTTCCATAATAGTGACCCCGGCTGATAATCCGGCATTTCATTATCTCCTGTCAACCTATTGCCAGTCCGGCACAGATCCGGCAGCCATTATCACAGGCGGCGCTGCAGGCACATTTACTGTTGCTCCTGCCGGATTGAATTTTTCAAATACTTCATCCGGCCTCATCGATCTTAGCGCCAGTGCGGTGAACAATTATGTTGTGACGTTTACAACCAACGGGACATGTCCCTCTGATACCACCTTTGCTATATCAATTGTAACAGCGCCTTCGGCAGCATTCAGCTATGCAGGGCCTTATTGCCAGGATGATACAGATCCGACACCTATCCTTGGCATGGGAGCCATCGCGGGCATTTTTAGTGCTGCCCCGGTCGGATTGGTATTCGTAAATACAAGCACCGGTGAGGTGAACCTGGCTGCAAGTACTGCCGGAACTTATACCGTAACAAACAATATTGCTGCCACGGGAGGTTGTCCGGCTGTCAGCGCAACAGCTAATATTACTTTAAACCCATTGCCTTTGGTAACTATCACCGGCAATATGAGTGTTTGTAATAATGACAATGTCCCTGCGACAAACTTTGCCACTATACCAGCCGGAGGTACTTTTATATGGACAAATTCTAATACAGCAATTGGCCTTGCAGCCGGCGGAACAGGAAATATTGCGGCATTTAATGCTACTAATCCGGGAACAAACCCAATAACGGCCACTATCACGGTTACACCCACTGCCAATAACTGTACAGGTCATGATACAACTTACACTATTACTGTTAACCCGACACCGACAGTAGTTGTTCCCGGCAATATCACGGTGTGTAACGGAGCTACTGTTACAGCAACAACTTTTTCCAGTCCTACTACAGGTGCTGCATATTCCTGGACGAATTCAGACAGTAACATCGGCCTTGGAGCCAGCGGAACAGGAAATATTACGGCATTTACAGCAACCAACACAAGTTCTGTTCCGATAACTGCAACTATCTCTGTAACACCAACGGCTTACAGTTGTACAGGTACAGTTTCAGCCTATTCGATTACTGTTAATCCTTCACCTTTGGTTGTTATTCCTTCTGATACAAGTGTTTGCCATGGAACTACAATTGCCGGAACGGCTTTTAACAGCCCGACCAGCGGCGCTACTTTTACCTGGACTAATTCAAGTACATCCATTGGCGTTGGTGCAAGCGGAACAGGTGATATAACTTCATTTACAGCAACGAATACAGGTGCGGTTGCTGTTGTGGCAACAATTACCGTTACGGCTACAGCAAATTTCTGTGCAGGGACACCATCTTCGTATACAATTACTGTGAATCCGTTGCCCGGCATCCTTATGAATAATTCCTTACCAACATGCCCGGGACTTAACAATGGGACTATTACCCCTGAAATTACCGGTGGAACTGCACCGTATCAATATTCGTGGAGTACCGGCGCTGTTACTCCGCAACTGACCGACCTGGGCAATGGTACTTATGTAGTTACAGTTACTGATTTTAAAGGCTGTGCAGGAACCAATTCCATAGAATTCAGCGTATATGACGATTGCCTTGATCCTGTGGTTTATGTTCCAAATATATTCTCTCCGAATGATGACGGACAGAACGATATTTTTTATGTACGCGGCCAGGATATTAAATATATGGATTTGTTGATCTATGACCGCTGGGGTGAAAAAATATTTGAATCAGAAGATATTGCTGTCGGATGGGATGGAACGTATAAAGGAAAAGAAATGCCATCCGGTGTTTATGTGTATAAACTGACTGTTACCATGAATGATGGTTCTGAAATAAAAAAGAAAGGTAATATATCTCTGGTAAGATAGAAAGTGCCTGAGGAAATCTCTGAAAAACTGGTTTTCAGTATCAAGAGATGCTCTTAGCGAAATGTTTAAATATCCGGCTTTGGTCTCAACTTAGCCGGATATTTTATTTCAGGGGATTTAATGCTGGAACCAGCCAGATATTTCTCAGCAGGACTTTTTAAAGGGGCTGCATTATTTTATTTCGTATTTGTATGAAAATGAATTTTCTTACAAATACATCGTTTCCGTTCAGGCTCTATTTATCCGCAATAAGAAAATTTTTCGTTTTGTAATTTATGAACTTCCCGGTGCTGTCCGAAAAAATGAAATATGCCTCCAATCCGGGATGCGATTTTAAGAATTCTTTGGCTTTATCCAAACCCATTACCATGAATGCTGTGGCATATGCATCGGCAGTGGCGCAATCGTCAGCCAATACGGTTACGCTCAGTAGCGAATGATGAACCGGGTATCCCGTGAAGGGATCAATAGTATGCGAGAATTTTATCCCGTCTTTTATGAAAAATTTACGGTAATTGCCCGAAGTGGCTAATGACTTGTCCTGAAGTTCCACTTTTTCATAAACGACCTGTCCGGCATCCATACTGTCAGCAGGTTTTTCTATACCCACTGTCCAATGAATTTTTTCTTCTTTTGTGCCTGATGCCCTCACTTCACCACCAATCTCGATAAGATAATCTTTCATGTCCTGATTATTGAAGTATTCAGCCACGACGTCAGCGGTATATCCCTGAGCAATGGCATTAAAATCGAGCATGGTTTCCGGATGTTCTTTTAGTATGCGTCTTCCTTTATCCGTATTTATCAGGCGTATTTTGTTGTACCCGACAAAGGCAAGCAGGCTGTCAACCTGTTTCGGACTCAGATCCATGCCTTTTTTCTTCCAGAAACCCCAGGATTTTACCAAAGGGCCAACCGTGATGTCAAAACACCCTCCGGTAGCTGCAGAAACTTCCTGCGACTTATTGAAAAGTTTGATAAAATGGTCGCTGAGTTCTGTTTCGCGGTTGGCATTGACCAATGATATTATCGAGTTGCTGTCGAATACCGACGCTGTCTGATCCACTACTTTAAATAGTGAATCAATGCCTGTTTTCAGTGAATTACTGTCGGCCCCGGCATAGAATTTTATCAGGAAAAAAGAGCCCTGAACATTGCCTTTGTAGGTAATAAGGTTTTTCTTCCCGTTGTTATTGCAGGCTACCGCAAAGATCAACAATGCCAACATCCATAAAACAGATTTTTTCATTATATGATTTTTTGCAAAATTAATTAATTTGTCCGGAACAGGTTCATCTAAAAAACCTCGGTATTTTATGTATTCTTCCTTTGTATTTTGATTACTTTTGAATTATCAAACTAAAAATATGAACCTGAAAAAATCCGGAATATTATTATGCATGATGTGCCTTGCGGTTTTTACTACGATAGCCCAGACGGATACATGCGTCTATAATTATGGCAAATTCAATGACGGAGCAAAAGTTTTTCTTTTTGCAGATAAAGTGAATATAAGGAAAGCCGATTCCCCCAATTCAGCTATATTATGCAATCTGTCGATTGGAACCCCTATGACAATAATTTCTGCTTCTGAAAAATCTTATGCATTGAATGGTATTGCTGCAAATTGGTATCAGGTAGGTTTTTATTTTGATGGAAAATACAATACGGGTTATGTCTGGGGAAATATGATATCACATGCCAGCATACCGTTTTCGGAAGATGGTGAGAACTGTTTATTCGTCTGTGCCCCGGTTTCAAGATCAGAGGAAGACGGATTAAAAATGACTGCAAAGATTATAAGTAAAGGTGAAATAATAAACTCATTAAGTTTTACGCCTATCTATACAGAAATGTCTGGTTCGGGCACATTTGAATATTGTCTGTCGGGCAGCAGGCTTGATAAAAGCGGTTTCACGGGAGTGTCAAAAATATTTGCCGTCAGTTTTGAATATGGCGCATGCGACTATGCAAACGGAGACATATTATTTTTCAGGGCCGGCAACAATCTGGTGGAGTTTGCCAAAGCCATCAGGGTTTCCGAGGCCGGTATCTTTAATGTTTCTTACAACTATATTTTTCCGCAAAATAAAGGCGGTGTTGACAATACATTATATATAGAGGAATGTCACGTTGAATACGACCCCGACAAGGAAGACATAACTATCACAAGCGATGTTACTTACAAGCGTAAGATTTTCTGGGACGGGAAAAAAGCAATTGAATCCGAAAAAAAGGAATTAAATAATCTGAAAGAGGTGTCAAGATAACCATCCGGATATTTCAACGTTTTTCAATCCTAAAAGAAAATTTTCTGTTCAGTTTTTTGCGAAAAGCAAAAAGTGTAAAAAAATATGCAACCAGAAATAGTACAACCGACAATCCCATAACAGGTTCAGAAAAGCCTGCGTAATATTCTGCTATCATCAGGGATATCATAACCACAAATGGAAGAATATATGCAAACAAAACAGCCAGGGTTCCCATGGACTGGCTCATTATAACATCTACATTTTCGCCGGGTTCAAATTGCTGCAATGGTTTTCGCACTGTTATTATTTTCTCTTTGGTTTCGGATACACCGCAAAGGTGTTTTGTCTTACAGGTCGAACAGGCCGACTCGCTAATTATCAATACATCGATGGTGTCCTGATGGATTTCTTTTATAATTCCGTGGTGTGAAATGTGATTTTGTGACATAGCAGTAGCAAAAGTAGTTTTTTTGTGTAATTTTTAATAAGTATGATCCAAAGAAATTTTAAAAGAAAGAAATTCTGTGTTTTAGATACATAACCAAAGAGTAAAAAAATCTTTTTTTTATTTTATTAATGATATAAGTTTTGTAAATAAAAATTCTAATTTTGCACCGGAAAAAAAATGAAAAATATGATAAATCTCACTACCAAATACATGGGTTTTCAATTAAAGAACCCTTTGATAGTAGCAAGCTCCGGATTGACTAAGTCTCCTGAAAAAATCAAGGAATTTGAGGGAAAAGGCGCCGCAGCCGTTGTGCTGAAATCTCTTTTCGAAGAACAGATTATGATGGATACCCACCATATTATGGATTACCCGGATTCCTACAATAATTACCCTGAGGCACTTGATTATATCAAAAATTTCACTAAACACAATTCTGTTGAAGAATATCTGAAACTTATTAAAGACACAAAGAAAGAAGTCAGCATTCCTATTTTTGCCAGTATCAACTGTGTTTCGCTCAACGAATGGATTAACATTGCCCACGATATAGAAAAAGCAGGAGCCGATGCCCTGGAACTCAATATATTTATCATGCCCAGCGATTTAAATACCACCGGAGCCGAACATGAAAAGATGTATTTTGATATTATTGAGAAAATCAGAAAAACTGTAAAGATTCCCGTTGCTTTAAAAATAGGTTACTATTTCAGCGGGCTAATCAACTTGCTTCAGAAGTTTTCCTGGACGGGTATTTCCGCGTTGGTACTCTTCAACAGGTTTTATACGCCTGATATCAACATTGATACAATGCGTCTGCAAGCAACCAATCTTTTAAGCACACCTGCCGAAATGGGAAATTCGATGCGCTGGATCGCTTTGTTATCTGATAAAGCCGGGTGCGATATTTCTGCATCAACAGGAATCCACGATGCAAGCGGTGTCATCAAACAATTGCTTGTCGGAGCCACTACCGCCCAATTATGTTCTGCCTTGTACATGCATGGCGCTGTCCGTATCCAGGAAATTCTTGAAGACCTGACTAAATGGATGGAACAGAAAAATTATAACAACATTAACGATTTCAGAGGCAAACTCAGCCTTAAAAAAGCGGAAAACCCTATCCTGTATCACAGGGTTCAATATATGAAACATTTATCGGATACTGATTAATATTGTTAAACATTTAATAAATAACTCAAGTGAACATTGCAATTATTTTCGCAGTTATTACGCTCAGCGTCATTGGTATTTTGTCCGCAGTGATATTATATTTCATTGCACAAAAATTCAAAGTTATCGAAGATCCCAGAATTGATGAGGTAGCTGCTGCACTGCCTGGCGCTAATTGTGGCGGCTGTGGTTTTGCCGGTTGCAGAAACATGGCTGAAAGCATCGTTAAAAAAGAATCTACCGAAGGTTTTTTCTGCCCTCCCGGTGGTAACGACACAATGAAAGCCATTGCATTGGTTTTTGGACAGGTTGCCGAAGAAAAAGAGCCGATGATTTCGGTTTTACGTTGCAACGGCACCAAAGTCAATGCTATAGCTAAAACTGAATACGATGGGCTGAATTCATGTTTTTTTATTCACAACCTTTATTCCGGCTCCAACGGATGTCCTTATGGCTGTTTGGGTGGCGGTGACTGTGTGGATGCGTGTAAGTTTGATGCTATGTATATGGATAAAGAAACGGGTCTTCCTGTGATCATTCAGGATAAATGTATCGCTTGTGGCGCATGCGTTAAAGCCTGTCCCAGAAAGATCATCGAATTGAGAAAAAAAGGCAAGAAAGACCGCCGGATCTTTGTCAGTTGTATTAACAGGGAAAAAGGCGCTGTGGCAAAGAAAAACTGCGAAGTTGCCTGTATCGGATGCGGAAAATGTGTCAAAGAATGTAAATTCGAAGCGATCACACTCGAAAACAACCTTGCCTATATTGACTTTGAAAAATGCACCTTATGCAGAAAGTGTGTCGAATCCTGTCCCACACTTGCGATCTGGGAAGTCAATTTTCCAGAACGCAAAAAGAAAGAGGCAGAATCGCCTGCTCAAGAAGTTGAGGCCAATTAAGAGTAATATCTATACCAAGTGAAAAAATATTCAATAAACAATGTTCAATGTTCAATTATCAATGTTCAATATTCAATCCGCTACGGCAGATTATTCAATGATAATTGTTCATTGTTCAATAACTATGGAAATTAAAATTAAAACATACAGGAGGATTCATATTTGAAAACTTTTAAATTAGGCGGTGTTCACCCGGAAGAAAACAAACTTTCTGCCGGCATCCCGATAAAAAGCATAGCGCTTCCCAAAACGGCCGTGATACCTCTGGCTCAGAGTCTGGGAGCTGCTTCCGCTCCTTTGGTAAATAAAGGTGACAAGGTACTTGTAGGCCAGTTGATTGCCCAAGGGACATCTTTTATTTCTTCCAACATTCATTCCTCAGTTTCAGGCACGGTGGCGAAAGTTGATGATGCTATTGATGCCAGCGGCTACCGGAAAAAGTGCATCATTATTGATGTGGATGGCGATGAATGGGTGGAAAGCATTGATAAAAGCCCTGAACTAAAGGCTGAGATCACCCTAAGCAAGGCAGATATTATCGCCCGCATTAAAGAAGCAGGTATTGTCGGCCTTGGCGGCGCCACCTTTCCCACACATGTGAAATTGATGGTTCCCGAAGGAAAAAAGGCAGAGCATCTGATCATTAATGCGGTGGAATGTGAGCCTTACCTCACTTCCGATCATCGCATCATGCTTGAAAAAGGGGAAGAAATGCTCATCGGCACAAAAATCCTGATGAAAGCCCTTGGTGTGAACAAAGCATACATAGGTATCGAAAATAACAAACCTGATGCAATCGCACATCTTACCGAACTGTCTAAAAAACATGAAGGAATCAGCGTGTGCGCATTAAAAGTCAAATACCCGCAAGGTGGCGAAAAACAGCTTATTAAAGCCATCGTAAACCGCGAGGTACCTTCTGGTAAATTACCCATTGAAGTTGGTTGTGTGGTTCAGAATGTGGGAACTGCTTATGCTGTTTACGAAGCTGTGCAAAAAAATAAACCGTTGTTCGAACGCGTAGTAACCGTAACCGGGAAATCAGTAAAAAATCCCGGCAATCTGATGGCACGTATCGGTACTCCAATTAGTGCTTTATTGGAAGAAGCCGGTGGCGTTCCTGATGAAACAGGAAAGATCATCAACGGCGGGCCTATGATGGGCAAGGCAGTGAATTCGCTTGAAATACCTGTTGTAAAAGGAATGTCAGGACTGGTCCTGATGCCGGAAAATGAAGCAAAACGAATGAGAGTAGAAAACTGCATACGTTGTGCAAAATGCGTTTCTGCATGTCCAATGGGGCTTGCACCCTATCTCATCGCACAATCTTCAGAGATCGGCCAGGAAGAAATGGCGGAAGGATTACAAGTAATGGACTGTATTGAATGCGGTTCCTGTGCTTTTACCTGCCCTTCGGGTAGGCCGCTGCTTGAAAACATCAGGATGGCAAAAAATAAAGTGGGACAACTTATCAGATCAAGGGCAAAATAATATTATCTATGGCAAATTTATTAACAGTTTCAGGCTCACCGCATCTTCACGGTGACCAGACAATAAAAAAAATAATGTGGGGCGTGGTCATCGCATTGATACCCGCCATGTTGGTTTCTTTCTGGTATTTTGGTATTGGCGCGTTGTTACTGACATTAGTATCAGTCTTTACCTGCGTGGTGGTCGAATTTATCATTCAGAAATACATGCTGAAAGAACCCAATAGCATTGGCAACGGTTCCGCAGTAATTACCGGTATTTTGTTGGCTCTGAACGTTCCGAGCAACCTTCCGGTGTGGATGATCGTTGTAGGAGCCATCGTTTCCATAGCTGTTGCAAAGATGACTTTCGGTGGCCTTGGGAAAAATCCTTTCAACCCGGCCTTGGTAGGGCGTGTTTTCATGCTAATCTCGTTCCCGGTTGACATGACCTCCTGGCCACTGCCAATTGTAAATCGTACCGTGCTTGTCGATGCTGTTACCGGGCCAACGAGTTTAGGGGTTGTTAAAGAAGGCCTCGCCAAAGGCGATGCAATGACCGATGTGATGTCGAGGGTACCTTCCTACGTTGATATGCTGCTTGGAAATATGGGCGGTTCTTTTGGCGAGGTTTCAGCCATCGCGCTGATACTTGGCGGACTTTTTATGCTGATACGCAAGATCATCACCTGGCATATACCGATAACTTTTATCGGAACTGTTTTTGCTTTCACAGGCTTACTTTACCTGTTGGATCCAACGCAGTATATTGACCCGGTTTTCCATTTACTCGCCGGTGGTCTTATGTTAGGCGCCATTTTTATGGCAACCGACATGGTAACATCGCCTATGACAAAAACAGGAATGGTAATATTCGGTATAGGATGCGGCCTGCTCACGGTTCTTATCAGGGTGTGGGGCGCATATCCTGAAGGCGTATCATTCGCAATATTAATAATGAATGCAATAGTTCCTTTGATCAACAAAGGTTTTAAACCAAAAAAATTCGGGGAGGTAGTAAAAAATGGCTAAGCTACAATCATCATTAAAAAACATGATATTATGCCTGTTCCTGATATCCCTTGTGATGTCGGCAGCGCTGGGTGTTGTTTATAACGTTACGAAAGGGCCTATTGAGATTTCATCAAAGAAAGCTGAAATAGATGCATTAAAAACTGTTTTACCCGCTTTTGACAACGATCCAACGACAGAAGCTAAGGAAATTGAAGGCCTGACTTATTATATCGGAAAAAAAGCGGGAACCATTGTAGGTTACGCTATAAAGACGTTTACTGATAAAGGATTCAGCGGACATTTTGAATTGATGGTCGGCCTTATGCCTGATGGCAGCATAAACAAAATTGCTGTCCTAAGTCAGAAAGAGACTCCGGGCCTCGGCGATAAAATGAAAACCAACTGGAAAGACCAGTTCAACGGTAAAAACCCGAAAAATTATAAACTGTTGGTTAAGAAAGACGGCGGCGATGTAGATGCCATCACAGCCTCTACGATCTCATCACGGGCATTCTGCGACGCCACTCAGAAAGCTTATGACGGATATATGAAAAATTTCAACAAAAGTGAAGGAGGTAATCAATGAGCAATTTAAAATATTTTACAAACGGCATCTTCAGGGAAAACCCCACTTTTGTGCTCGTACTGGGAACATGCCCCACACTGGCTGTAACAACTGCCGCATTTAACGGCATTGGCATGGGCGCTGCCACGACCTTTGTGCTGGTTTTCTCTAACTTGTTAATTGCGATGCTTAAAAATTTCATCCCCGACAAGGTACGTATAGCTGCTTTCATTGTTATTATTGCCACTTTCGTAACTATTGTTGATTTGGTCATGAAAGCTTATACCCCTGACCTTTATAAAACCCTGGGTATATTTATTCCTTTGATTGTAGTAAACTGTATCATTCTTGGCCGTGCCGAAGCTTTTGCACAGAAAAGCAAGGTTCTACCGGCAATTTTAGACGGGCTAGGTATGGGTATCGGGTTTACACTTGCTATTACAATAATGGGCTCTATAAGGGAATTATTAGGCAACGGTTCTATATTTGACATTAAACTGGTTAGTGAAAACGCCAAAACTATTTTATTGTTCATACTTCCTCCGGGGGCTTTTTTGACCTATGGCTATCTTATTGCCGCATTTAACAAAATAAAAGCAAAATCATAAAATATAACATACTATGGAATTCATTAAAATAATTATTCTGGCACTCATTGTAAACAATGTTGTACTGGCTCAGTTTTTGGGAATATGCCCATTTCTTGGAGTTTCCAACAAGGTTTCCACATCAATAGGTATGGGAGCAGCCGTTGTATTTGTGATGGCACTTGCCAACTTAGTGACATACTTTATTCACTTTTATATTCTTGTTCCTTTACATATTGAATTCATGCAAACAATCTGTTTTATTTTCATCATTGCATTTTTGGTACAAATCGTTGAAATAATTCTGAAAAAATCAGCTCCAAGCTTATATCAGGCATTAGGGATTTACCTGCCACTTATTACTACCAACTGCGCTGTGCTTGGTATCGCTATTTTAGCAGTTCAGAAAGATTACAACCTTATTGAAAGTGTGGTTTACGCTGCTGCTACTGCTGTTGGTTTTACCATAGCTATGGTATTAATGGCTGGTTTACGTGAACAAATGGAAACAACAAGGTACCCTAAAGCGATGAAAGGGTTCCCGATCTCCCTGGTTACAGCAGGATTGCTCTCACTTGCTTTTATGGGATTTTCAGGACTCGTAAAATAGAAAAATTAGCAGCTAATAATCTCTTATTATTAACTTAAAAAAATAAAATATGTTTGTCGTAATGATTTTTGTGTTTGTTGTTGGTTACGCAGCTATAGCACTTGAGCATCCTCTTAAAGTCAATAAATCAGCATCGGCTCTTTTGCTCGCAGTAATACTTTGGGTTTTGTATTCTTTTGCCGGCGAACAGATACTGGTGAATCCGGAAATGTATCAGGAGTATTTAAAACTCCATCCGGGAAGCTCTTTTATGGATTGGATGACCCACAATCAATTAATTGAACATCTTGGTGAAATATCCGAGATCATATTCTTCCTTATGGGTGCTATGACTATTGTGGAGCTTGTTGATTCTCATGAAGGATTCAATATCATTACAGATAAAATAAAAACAACAAATAAAGTAAAGTTACTTTGGATCATTGGATTCCTCACCTTTTTCATGTCGGCTGTACTTGACAACCTAACCACTTCAATAGTAATGATCGCCTTGCTTCGCAAACTAATCGGAGATAAAAAAGAACGCTGGTTTTTTGCCGGTATGGTAATTATCGCCGCTAACAGCGGAGGCGCCTGGAGCCCGATTGGTGATGTTACCACCATTATGTTGTGGATCGGCGGGCATGTTACTACGGGAAATATTATACTAAAGACGTTCATTCCCAGTCTTGTTTCTATGATAGTTCCCCTTACAATGATATCACTATATATGAAAGGTGATGTTAAAAGGCCGGAAAAAATTGCTACCGACTCTAAACATACAAAGACCACAAGTTTCGAGCGTAATCTTGTTTTTTTCTTAGGTGTCGGATTACTGTTATTTGTTCCTGTTTTCAAAACCATCACTCATCTTCCTCCTTATCTAGGAATCTTATTTGGATTAGGATTATTATGGGTAGTAACTGAAATATTACATAAAAAGAAAAATGATGAAAATAAACCTCATCTGACAATTGCAGGCGTTTTAAGAAAAATTGATGTTCCCAGTATATTGTTTTTCTTAGGAATTCTACTGGCTGTTGCTGCATTACAAAGTGTCGGACACCTCGATATGATGGCTCAGGCCCTTGACAAACATGTCGGAAATCTTTACATTATTAACGTAATCATCGGAGTACTTTCATCAATTGTAGATAACGTACCGCTTGTTGCCGCCGCCATGGGAATGTATAAAGATGCCTTCCCACCTGATCATTATTTTTGGGAAATGCTTGCCTATTGCGCCGGTACCGGCGGTAGCATCCTGATCATCGGTTCAGCTGCAGGCGTGGCTGTGATGGGTATGGAAAAGATTGATTTTATATGGTATCTGAAGAAAATTTCAATTTGGGCATTATGCGGATATCTGGCAGGTTCTGTTGTTTATTGGCTGATGAGCATTTTGATATTTCACGGATAATTATTACGATTAAAAAGAGACTGGAGCAATTCAGTCTCTTTTTTAAACTGATCATTAATGAAGGAGCGAAAATTTAATCTTTTTAATTGGCAGCCATTTTATATTTTGTTCATTTTAATGATTTTTAGCGGATACATCCAACGTGATAGACAAAATCACCCAATAAATAATCAGAATAAGATAATCACGGCATCCCTTACCAATGAAATCGAAGTTCCTTGTGATCCCAATGATGATAATAGTGCCACTCTTCATTCTCAATTTTCTGATAAAGATCCTTTGGACAGTTATCCCGGAAAAGAAAGTATAAAAGATATCCTCCCGAATATTGTTGAAATAATCAACTTAAACCAGACTGATAAAAGCATTATAAAATCCTTATTTCGCTACCTGGGAATCGATGAATCAAGTATGTGTTGGTTTATATTCCCTCCATCCTTTCATTCCTCTGCAGGAATCGCAACATTTCTCGTACTCCGGGTCTGAAAATATTTCTCTAAAACACTTTAAAAACATTATGCTGAGCTTCCTTATGCTCGGTTAGTTTTGTATATATTGGTTTATAGAGAACAATAATATTTTCAGTGATAATTATTCATATTAAAAATCAAATTTATGAACATCAATAAATCATTTTTTCGTTCGGGAATTGTTGCAATTATTACCTTGCTCCTGTTTCTCATACCATCTGTTTCAATGGCTGCTGATGGTAGCTCCGGTGGCGCTTCTATTGGAGGCATCCGTATTGAATTTATTTTATTTGCCCTGACACTGGTTGGGGTGGCTGTATTTCACAAACAGACCTTCTGGGTTGCCATTACCGGACTTACGGTCATTATCCTTTATAAAATATTTTTTATTTCCGGCTATCCTTTTGCAGAACATTTTTTTGGAGATAATTCTTTTCTTGAACAGCTTAAAGATAAAAGTATGCGTCAGGGCGAATGGGGAATTCTGCTCAACCTCTTAGGCTTGCTCCTTGGATTTGCGTTGCTAGCAAAGATATTTGAAGAATCGGGCGTTCCTGACATTCTCCCGAAATATTTGCCTAACGACTGGAAAGGCCCTTTTGTTCTGCTTGTTTTTGTGTTTGTACTTTCATCATTTCTTGATAATATTGCTGCGGCCATGATTGGCGGGACCATTGCGCTGGTGGTGTTTAAAAACAAGGTGCATGTTGGATATATTGCGGGTATTGTTGCGGCAAGTAATGCCGGTGGTTCAGGAAGCGTTGTGGGTGATACCACCACCACCATGATGTGGATCGACGGCGTTTCAGCATTTAATGTACTTCATGCATACATAGCTGCTGCTGTTGCTTTGATCATCATTGCGTGGTTTGCTGCCCATCAGCAGGATAAATTTATGAGAATTACCGCAGATGCAAAACAGGGTGCTAAAATCGACTGGATGCGTTTATTGATAGTATTAATGATTCTGGCTGGTGCTATCTTATCTAATATTTATTACGATATGCCGGCACTGGGAGTTTGGATTGCTATTATTATCGGAGCATTCATGCGCAAAATGCCCTGGCACGAAGTCAGCGGGTCAATAAAAGGCTCTATTTTCCTTTTGTGCCTTGTTACAGCCGCCTCCTTAATGCCGGTAGAAACCTTGCCTTCTGCCTCATGGATGACGGCCTTCATACTCGGATTTGTTTCTGCCGTATTTGACAATATTCCGCTTACCAAGCTTTGCCTTGAACAAGGTCATTATGACTGGGGTATGCTTGCCTATTCTGTTGGTTTCGGCGGTTCGATGATCTGGTTCGGTTCTTCAGCCGGAGTTGCTATTACAAATAAATTCCCAGGTGCAAGGAATGTTACTCTATGGCTCAGAAAAGGTTGGCATGTATTATTAGCTTATAT
>CAZMPB010000065.1:1924-15305 GCA_964567775.1 uncultured Bacteroidales bacterium | reverse complement strand
CTCAGCCGCCACAAGTCCTCATACTTGCGATTGCCCCATTTGCGGACAAATTCAGTATATCCCAGGCTCATCGTTGAGGGGTTATAAAAATACCAGGAGCCTGCATTCTGGATATTCATTTCATTTTCGTTTTGCCTGGCCAATGCGAGGTTGTTCATCCGGTCGTTTTCTTCCTGTCGTTTGCGTTGTTCTTCTTTTATGATCTCAGCGATTATTTCATCAATCTTTGCATTCCGTTCCGCAGCAGGCAATTTTGCGAGCATTTGCAGGCTGTCCTGCAACTCCACCGTATTAATGTTTCTGACAAGGTCGTTCAGGGTGTTCTTTTTATTGTCAATAAGCTGGTAATTAGGAAAATTTTTCGGCAGAAACATGATGCAACTGTCGTAGTACACCTGGGCATCCCTGTATTTAGGTTCTGCAAAATAAAGATCTGCCAGCTTAAGGTAGGACATAGCTTTTTGTTTATCGTTTGATACGCTTGCCCGGGCAGAATTTTTAAGATTCTCAACAGCCTCGGCCATATCATTCTCTTTCAGGTTAAGTTCTGCCAGGGCATAGTATATCTGATCGCGGTATTCCTTATTCTTATCATCACGCAGCATCTTATTCAGCAACTTTTTGATATCCCTGCTTTCTCCCAAAGTTACATCATAGCTTTTTGCCAGGTTGATCTTCGCGGCAAATTCCATGTCGTACACAGGGTTCATTTTGATCACCTTGTTAAAATTTTCTGTTGCTTTTTGCGCATTGCCTGTCCGCTGGAATGTCTGAGCCAGAATAAAATACAGGCGTGTGCGGATACGTTTTGATTTATTCAGACGGACAGCCTGCTGAAGGTAATCGAGGGCTTCTTCATAGTTTTCCTTTTTCAGCAAAACATCAGCATATGCGAGAGGGTACATCCTTTCAGCGACTCGGGTGCCTTTGTTTTTCTCGATCTTTTTTTCAATGGAAGACAGCATTGCCACCGCATCATCAAGCCTGTCCTGCTGAACAAGCACCCTTGATTTCCAGATGATCGCTTCATATTTGATGCTGCTGTTCTTGAACCTGTTCAACACGAAATTGAATGTCTGCATCGCCAGATCATATTCCTGTTTATAGTAATACGATTTCCCAATCAGCATATATCCGTCGTCGATCCATTTGATATATTCTACGCCTTTAATATATATGGAGTGTTTCTGAACTACAATGGAGCCTTTCTCCAGGGCGCGGTCAAGAAGATTGTACACCGACTGGGCGTCAGCTTTTGTTCCGAGTTCGAAAACAGGCAGTATTTCGGTAAAATCATCTTTATTTTTCTTGCCGAGTTCAACAACGCTTTCCTTTAAAGCTTCCCTTCCGTTAAAATAGGCGTTATAATGCGCTGTAAGGTTGTGATAAACTCTTCGGGTAAATGTATTTTTCTTTGTTGAACAGGAAAAAGAAAATATCATAAAACAACAAAAAACACACAACAGAGTTTTATACAAAGATTTTGATTGCACGTTTAAAAGGGTTAAATAGAAATAACTTATTTTTTACAAAATTATTTTATTTTTTTTATATTACCCTGATTTTTTAAGTTAATTTACCTTGCTTTTCAAAAGTATAACAATAATTTCGGATATTTGCACCCTCATTTGAGTATGGCAACAGAAGAACTAACGCGCTGGAAACGCATCAAAAAAAAGCTTCATGATAAATACCGCCTGGTGATCATGAATGATTCTACTTTTGAGCGTAAGATATCATTCCGGTTAACCCGGATGAACGTCTTTGTCGTTGCCGGCGCCCTGGTTATGCTGCTTATCGCGGGCACTACCCTGCTGATCGCTTATACTCCCCTCCGCGAATTTATTCCCGGTTACGGCGATATCGGCCTGCAAAATGATGTTTTATTGCTTATGCGTAAAACCGACTCACTTGAAAATGAAATATCGCTCAGAAATGTATATATGGCGAATTTGAAATATATAATTGAAGGGAAGGATTTTCCCGAGCCCGAAATTAAAAAGCCTGCCGACAGTTTAATACCTAAATACCAGGAGCTTGATTTTGAAATTTCCCCTGAAGATTCTGCATTGCGTGAAGAGTTCGAAAGCATAGACCGGTATAATCTGACTTTTTCCGACGAATCGGGAAGAAGCAGCAGTATCAGCAGTTTTTTCTTTTTTACTCCCATCAAGGGTATTGTTGATAATGGCTTTAACCCTGCCAAAAAACATTACGGTGTTGATGTTTTAGCCAATAAGAATGAAGCGGTAAAGGCTACTCTTAGCGGAACGGTTGTCTTTACAGGTTGGACATTAGAAACAGGATATGTTATATCCCTGCAACACAGTAACAATATTATTTCGGTGTACAAACACAATTCGGCGCTGCTTAAAAAATCCGGCGATTATGTTAATGCAGGTGAGCCGATAGCTATTGTCGGCGGCACAGGCGAAATTTCCACAGGCCCGCACCTGCATTTCGAACTGTGGTATAATGGCAATGCAGTAAACCCCAAAGAGTACATGGCGTTCAAATAATCAAGGAACTTTTGAAAAAAAAAATTGCCATATTAGGATCGACCGGATCGATAGGAACACAAGCCCTGGAGATCATACGGGATTTTCCTGAAAAGTTTTCAGCAGAGATTCTTACCGCCGATTCCAATGCTAACTTGTTGATAGAACAGGCGATGGAATTTATGCCGGATTCCGTTGTTATAACAAACGACAATTTTTACCCTCAGGTTAAATCCGCCCTCGAAAAACACGATATCAAGGTGTATGCCGGCAGTAAATCTTTAGAACAGATCGTTGAATCCGAAAACATAGACATGGTGCTGACAGCCATCGTGGGCTTTGCCGGACTCCGTCCCACGCTGAACGCCATCAGGCACAAAAAACCGCTGGCGCTTGCAAATAAAGAAACCCTTGTAGTGGCCGGCGATATCATCACACGGACAGCCAAAGAAGAAGGTGTAAATATTTTCCCTGTTGATTCCGAACATTCAGCCATCTTTCAATGCCTGGCCGGCGAATTTCACAACCCGCTCGAAAAAATTATTTTAACCGCTTCGGGAGGGCCCTTCAGGGGCAAAGACAAGGCTGCATTAGCTGAAATCACGAAAGCAGAAGCCCTGCATCATCCCAACTGGGTGATGGGCAACAAGATCACCATAGACTCGGCAACGCTGATGAACAAAGGCCTTGAAGTTATCGAAGCCCGATGGTTATTCAACCTGAAACCGGAACAAATTGAAGTGCTGGTCCATCCTCAGTCTATCATACATTCGATGGTTCAATTTGCTGACGGTTCGATAAAAGCACAACTGGGGTTGCCCGATATGCGCCTGCCGATATTATACGCCTTCGGTTATCCCGGAAGGCTGAAAACAAATTTCTCGAGGCTCGACTGGCAAAAAACCAGGGAATTAACTTTTGAAACTCCCGACACCGATACCTTTCGTAATCTCGCGCTTGCCTACGAGGCGCTGAAACTTGGCGGGAATATGCCCTGCATTCTTAACGCCGCCAACGAAATTGCTGTAAGCGCTTTTTTAAACGACACCATCCGGTTTTTAGATATTGCAAGTGTTATCGAACAAATCATGCAAAAAGCCTCCTACATTAAAAATCCTTTGCTCGAAGATTATTTTATGAGCGATCAGGAAACAAGAAAAATCACTGAAGAAATAATAAAAAACAAATATAAATGAGTGCAATAATTATGATTGCCCAGCTGATACTGGGCTTGTCAATTTTGGTTTTTGTCCACGAACTCGGACATTTTTTGGCTGCACGAGCTTTTAATATCCGTGTAGAAAAGTTTTACCTGTTCTTCGATGCCTGGAATTTCAAATTTTTCAAATTTAAAAAAGGTGATACCGAATTCGGCCTGGGCTGGCTGCCTCTGGGCGGCTATTGCAAAATAGCGGGCATGATCGACGAGTCCATGGATAAGGAACAGATGAAACAAGCGCCCCAACCGTGGGAATTCCGTTCAAAACCCGCATGGCAGCGCCTGATCGTGATGGTTGCCGGTGTAGTTATGAACCTGATCGTAGGGGTAGTCATTTTTACCGGTGTCATCATGCATTATGAAAAAGAATACCTCCCGGTCAGCAGTATTGAAAATGGCATCTATGCTTACCCTGCCGGCCGCGAGATCGGTTTTCAGACCAGTGATAAGATCCTGAAAATAAACGGGAAGGAAGTTGAACGTTTTAAAGATGTGGCAACCGCTAATGTACTAATGGGCGCGGTAATTACCGTTGACCGCAACGGAAAAAACATGGACGTAATTGTTCCCGATACCATGTACAGAAACTACAATAAAAACATCCGCGACTTTTTTATAGAAGCCCACAATTTTGACTTTAAGATAGACAGCGTTCTGGATACTATCATTAATAAAGACAATTCAAAAAAGGCCAGTTCAGCCTTTGTCGCGGGATTAATGGCCGGAGATAAAATTCTCGCCATTGATTCCACGCCTATCAACAGCTACGGACAATTCCGTGAAATCATCTGGGATTCAAAAATGAAAAACCTTGCGGTACAGGTTCTTCGCAACAGGGATACCCTGGGACTGAGCCTTTCCGTTGATTCAACAGGCCTGATTGGCGTGATCAGCAAACATCCTTATAAAACCAAAACTTACGGTTTTTTTGCCGCTATCAAATACGGCAACAAAGACGCTATGACAAATCTGTGGGCCAATGTCCGCGGATTGGGAAAAATCTTCACCGGTAAGGAAAGCGCCAGCGAATCCCTGCAGGGGCCTATCGGCATCATGAAAATTTATGGCGGTATCTGGGACTGGCACCGTTTCTGGCTGATCACCGGGTTGATTTCCGTGGTACTGGCATTTATGAATATTTTGCCGATCCCCGCACTTGACGGCGGACACGTGATATTTACCACCTGGGAACTGATCACACGCAGGAAAGTTCCGGAAAAAGTGCTCGAACGTGCACAGGTTGTTGGTATGGTCATCCTTATCGCTATCATGGTGTTTGCCGTATTCAACGATGTCTGGAAACATTTCATCCGTTAGCTTTACGATGAGTGATGTAAATGAAAAACTCAGCGGCCTAAAAACGATTTTACATAGAGCACAGGAATATTGTGCCTACCAGGAGCGGTGCAGGTTTGATGTAGAACAACGGCTTCAGTTATGGGGTGTTGACAAAGAACGCAGCCATAAGATCATCGTTCAACTCGAAAAAGATAATTTCATCAACGACCAGCGTTTTGCCGAGACTTTTGTGAGAAGCAAATTCCGCCTGAAAAAATGGGGAAAGAACAAAATTGCTTACGATCTTCGTTTAAAAAAAATTCCCGATACGCTTATTTCGCAATGTCTGCAAACCATAGATGAAGGTGAATACCAAGCTGCTATTCAGTTGTTGATAGCCCAAAAATCAAAGGAGTTGAAAGAAAAAGATATTTTCAAGAAAAAGCAAAAAACAGCACGTTTTCTGATTTCAAAGGGATTTGAATCTGCACTGGTTTTTGCAATTTTAAAGATCAGTGATTAATACTTTCATGAAAATATTGGCGGCCATCATAAACCTCATCGCGAAATTGCAAATTCGGGCAAGTTGGACAAATCTCTGGACCTCGGCCAGATTCAGGAAGGCCATATTATATACAATTGCTGCTTTCACGTTACTGTTAATCCTGTTTTTACTATTCCGCAACACCATCCTTCATTCCGTTTTAGAAAAAAAATGCCGGGCGTTCAAAGAAAAATACAATGCAGAATTGGTCATAGAACAATCATCTTTTACTGGTTTTACGGGTGTTACACTTGAAAATATCGCTGTCGTTCCCCATCAGCGAGATATGTTGTTTCGCAGTGGAAAAATTTATGCACATGTTCGGTTTTTACCTTTAATAACAGGGGCATTGCGCATTGACGAGGTGTTGCTTGAAAACACCATGATCAACCTGGTCAGGCATGGCAAAAAAAATAATTATAGTTTTTTGTTCAACACGAAAGACAGCACGGGAAATACGAACGGCACCACTTACAATTATGCGGCAAGGCTGGATAAAATATTTTCAGGGGTTTTTTCCAACATTCCGGAAGATATCAGGATAAACAACTTTCTTTTACGCGCCACCTCCGACACCAATTCTTTTTCGGCATTTCTGCCGGCTTTCAATATCGGGAATCATCGTTTTCTTTCCGCGGTGGCCACTTCGGAGAAAAAAATCCACAGAATCTGTTTTGTCCGGGGTGAAATCAATAAAAAAAGGAAACTGCTGAATTTCATGATTTACGCGGCTTCGGGAGATAAGGCACATATTCCGTATATTGAATCAAAATACGGTTTCCGCTGCGAATTTGACACCTTGTATGCCGGGTTGCATGTTGACGGGAACAGCTCAGAACTTGATATTTCAGGCGAAAACCTGATCAGCGGACTGGTGGTCAATCATAAAAAAATCGCACAGACCGATGTCGCGTTCAAAAAGATCGCGTTAAAACTCAACATCAAAGCTTATGAGACTTTTATAGAACTCGACAGCAGTTCGGTCATCTCATATAACCGTTTTGCTGTAAATCCATACATCAAAGCATCGCATAAACCTGTTGTCAAGGCGACCCTCAGCATCCATAAAGTATTTATTGCACAGGACCTGTTCGAATCATTGCCTGCAGGCATGTTTGCAAATTTCGAAGGGATAAAAACAAAGGGGAAGCTGAGGTTGTTTGTATATTTCGACCTCGATATGAGGCAGCCCGATTCGCTAAAGTTTAACGCAACGCTTACAGGGAAAGATTTCACCATTGTTAAATATGGAGTTACTGATTTTCGCAAGATCAACGGCACATTCAGCCATACGGCTTATGTCAACGTGCTTCCCGTGCGGACTTTTGATATCGGGCCTGATAATCCCTCGTATACGCCTCTCGAAACGATTTCTCCTTATCTGAAAGAGGCCGTGCTGATCTCTGAGAACGGGGGCTTCTTTTATGGTGACGGGTTCAGCCTTGAAGCTTTCCGGGAGTCCATCATTGCGAATATACATGCCGGCCGGTTTGTCCGTGGCGGCAGCACTATCGACATGCAACTGGTAAAAAATGTGTTCCTGAGCAAAAACAAAACCATTGCCCGCAAGGCCGAAGAAATACTTATCTCGTGGCTGATCAACAATAACAACCTTTGTTCAAAAGAAAAAATGTACGAGGTATATCTGAACCTTATCGAATGGGGGCCGGGTGTTTACGGCATTTCTGAAGCTTCGGAGTATTATTTTCAGAAAAAACCTTCGCAGTTAAGCCTTTCCGAAAGCATCTTTTTAGCCAGCATCATCCCGAAGCCGCGCTGGTTCAAATCATCTTTTGATGAAACGGGGAAGTATTCACGCCGGTATCAGCCCTATTTCAGCCTGATAGCAGGAAAAATGATAGACAAGGGAAGCGCCACCCCGCAGGACACGGTTGATATGATAAAAAAAGTGGAAATAAAAGGGCAATCGAAGATCTTCATGGCAAAAGATACGACACACTTTAAGATTGATTCGGTGATGGTGGAGTGATAGAGAAGTGAGGTGTGCGGTGGTTTCGACTACGCTGCTACCGGTGGTTTCGACTACGCTCAACCACCGGTTATTCTTCAGGACAATCTCAAGCGGGCGGGATTAATAGCGTGAGCCTGTCAATCAGCGCCCAAGGTTTATAAGCATATCCCTACCTGTCAAGGATGTCGCCATGCTGGTAATTGTGTCAGGCATTGTTGTAAGTCGCCGTTCTTATTTCCTATTTTCTGTTTCAAATAGTTCTAAAATGAATTCGGCCAAAATTTTCACATCACTTTCTATGGTACCTTTCATATATCGTTCATAAACAGTTTTTTTGTCAGGTGGGTTCAGGTTTAATAGCCAACCTTTTTCCAGTGCCAACAATCTTAGAAATTCTCTTTGTGTTCGTCCGTTACCTTCTCTAAATGGATGCAGGTAATTAACATTATCCAAAATTTCAGCCAATTTTTCGGCTAATTGCGGTTTGTTTATTTTTGGAATTTTCTTGTAGTCTGATATTAAAGTGTCTATGAAGCGGTAAGCATTCTCAAAATGTGTTGTTGGAAAAAATTGCTTACCATCTTTACTAATTTCTACATTCCGTTTTTTACCTGCCCAGGGATAAATGTCTTGAAATAAATGTCTATGAATGGCAAAAAGACTTTCTATTCCTTTTATTTTGACAGGATTTTCAACTAATTCCTGAAGTCGTTTTGTAACAGCTCCACTTTCGACAAAGAGTAAAACATCCTGGTCTGTTATATCCGCTAAATTTCTGAGTATTCCGGTTTTCGGGTCGGTATAAGTATAGTCGGGATCAAGGTATTTGTACGAATCAGACATATGCCTTTTCCTTTGCAAATTTTATTAATTCAATCAAAGTAATTTTACCAATTACATAATCTCTGATAATTTCAATTCCTTTAGGTGTTGGTATAAAACCTTCAAACATATTGCTTCCTATTGCATTTGCAGTGCTTTCCAGTGTTTTCAAATCGAAGAATTTAACTCCCATAATAGTAAGTTCTTTTCGGTCAATGTCTATTGGGTTAAACATGTTTTATCATATTAAAATAAGGTTTTACAAATATAATCATTTTTTACGAGCTATGTTTGTTTCCAGTGATGTTTTTTCGAATGAAACATAACACCGTAATTGTTTTTGAAAAATCAAAAACAATCATTTTGCTTAGTATTAGCATGATTGCCCCGCAAGAAAACACGCGGTGGTTTCGACTTCACTGCTACCGGTGGTTTCGACTACGCTCAACCACCGGTTATACTTCGCTCAACCACCGTTACTGTGGCCGCTCAACCACCGTTTCGACTTCAGTTCAGGACAAGCTCACTTTGGCCGCTCAACCACCATGAATAATGCATACGGAATCTTGCGGTGTCAGAGCGCAGCCGAAGACACCCCATCGGCTTCTTTTAGTGATAGCATGACAGCCTTGCAAGCCGCGCACGTGCCAGTCGTTTAGAAAGTTATATTGTTTTTCGATATACTAAATCTCTGATTGAATACAAAGGTATTGCGTCCACCTTGTCATATTTTCCATAATTTTCAAGCGAAAGACGGACACCCTGCGGACTGTTTTTTTCCCTCATAAACAGGAACAAACTTTGCATACTGCCCTTAGTTCCGGCTTTTACTTCAACAGGTATAATCCTGCTACCTTTCTGAATCAGGTAATCAACCTCTGCATTGCTGTTCAGCGCTTCACGATGCCAGAAAAACAATTCTTTTCTTTCAAAAGGCGATGATGTTTTCAGTATTTCGAGGCCTGCGAACAATTCTGCCATAGTGCCTTTATTGATAAATTCAACGTCATCATCAAGCAGGAGATCCTTTATTTCAGCGCCGGCTATATACAGCGCTATTCCTGTATCAAACGACAGCATTTTTCGAAACTCCGGTTTTATTTCTGCGCCTAACGGAATACCATTTCCCGCGCTGTGGGTAACAGGAAACACAAGTCCTGCTTTAATTAGCAATTCCAGTGCATCTTTTACCTGGTGATGTTTTGTATCTGCCGACACCCGGGAATAAACAAATTTATTACCCGTTTGGCGAACCACAGAGCGGAATACCTCAGCTATTCTTTCGGCAGGAACTCTTGCTTTATATTTGGCAAAATCATCCATGTAAGAAAGTACAAGATCACCAAGCGCCAATTGACAGTCCATTATGTTTTCACCATCAGTGTATTTTTTTATCACCTCGGGCATGCCTCCTATGATGATAAATTTCTTCAGTAATCTGACAATTTTACTATGCAAAGCGTCGGGCATGGGCATCTTTGCATTACAATGCTCTCTTTTTTTAATCAATTGCGATTCCCCTATGGCATTTAAAAATTCATCAAATGAAAAAGGATACATGAACAACGACCGGATTCTGCCGACAGCATAAGTCGGTATGCTTTGCAATGCAAACTCCAGTAAAGACCCTGCCGCAATTAAATGTAATGTGGGTTTTTGTTCATAAAAATAACGCAACGACATTAATGCCTGAGGGCACGACTGTATTTCATCAAAAAAAACCAGTGTTTTTCCGTCCCTCACGGTTATATTGAAATACACCGATAGGTTTTCGATGATTTCCTTCGGCGACAGATTATTTTTAAAAAAATTGTGAATATCAGGATGCTCCTCAAAATTCACTTCAAGATAATATTCGAAACCTTCCGCAAGTTTTCTTACCGCAGATGTTTTTCCTACCTGCCTTGCACCTCTCAGCAGCAACGGTTTGCGATTATTATCAACAGCCCATTTTTGCAAATCATCGTCAACAAATCTGTTTATATATTTTTCTTGCATGATTAGATTTTTAAAAAATCAAAGGCAATCATTTTCATTTAAGAAGCATTATCGTATTAGCAAGATTGCCGCACAAGTAAAACATACGGTGGTTTCGACTTCACTGCTACCGGTGGTTTCGACTACGCTCAACCACCGGTTATACTTCGCTCAACCACCGTTACTGTGGCCGCTCAACCACCGTTTCGACTTCAGTTCAGGACAAGCTCACTTTGGCCGCTCAACCACCATGAATAATGCATACGGAATCTTGCGGTGTCAGAGCGCAGCCGAAGACACCGCATCGGCTTCTTTTAGTGATAGCATGACAGCCTTGCAAGCCGCGCACGTGCAAGTCATACCATCACCTGCACCCCAACACTATGTTATCCAAGTGGAAGTGCGACTTTAAGAAGTGCCCCCTCTACAAACCCTTAAGTACCTATAAACCTAACAGTCTAACTCCGCCGCGGCGGACTAACAACCTACAGTCTTCCGTCTAAAACCCCTTCCTCCTAAAAACGCTCTCTTCACTAAAAATTCCCTATCTTTGCAGAAATTTTCTACACCATGATCACCAACGAAAACATCAAAGATCTTGAAAGGCGCCTGGAAGACCTTAGGAGGTTCCTTTGACATCGACAGACAGCTTACACAGATAGCAGAAGACGAAAAAAACAGTCAGCAGCCCGGTTTCTGGGACGATCCCAAAAAAGCCGAGCAATTAATGAAAAGCATACAGGAGAAAAAAAACTGGACAGAGGCCTTTGCAAAAGCAAAAAGCGCTTTCGACGACCTGGTGGTGATGTGGGGATTTTTTTCCGATGGCGAAGCCGATGAGGAGGATATCCAGAAACAGTTTGATAGCGCCACTACGGACATTGAAAAACTTGAGTTTAAAAAGATGCTCCGCGGCGAGGAAGACCGGCTCGGCGCGATCATAAATATCAACTCCGGGGCGGGCGGTACCGAAAGCCAGGACTGGGCGCAGATGCTGATGCGCATGTACCTCCGCTGGGGCGAACGCAACAATTATAAAGTAAGCATTGTAAATGTGCAGGAGGGCGATACCGCCGGAATAAAATCAGCATCCATAGAATTTGAAGGAGAATACGCTTTCGGCTACCTCAAGTGCGAAAACGGTGTACACCGTTTAGTGCGACTATCTCCTTTCGACTCCAACAACCGCCGCCATACCTCTTTTGCGTCCGTTTATGCCTACCCGATCATAGACGACAACATTGTGATCGAAGTTAACCCTTCGGATATTGTATTTGATACCTTCCGTTCGAGCGGCCCCGGCGGGCAAAACGTCAACAAGGTGGAGACAGCCGTGCGCTTAAGGCACATCCCCACGGGCATCATAGTGGAATGCCAGGAAACCCGCTCACAGGGCCAAAACCGTGAAAAGGCCATGCACATGCTCAAATCGCAGCTTTACGAGATTGAACTCCGTAAGAAAAAAGAAAAAATAGACGAGATAGAAAGCAATAAAAAAAGGATAGAATGGGGCTCGCAAATCCGCAGCTATGTAATGCATCCTTACAAAATGGTGAAAGACCTGCGTACCGGGGTTGAAACGTCAAATGTACAGTCGGTGATGGACGGTGACCTAGAAGAATTTACGAAAGCTTTTCTGATACAATATGGTTGATATGAATAGTGGCTGTAAAGCCGGATTTTAATACTTCCGTGTATAACTTGCCGGAACAGTAAAAGGGAATGTTTCTTTTTTTTCAGGGTTGACACGCGTATAAACAATACCTCCTTTAGTTGTTTTTGTATCGCTGACCTGAAAATCAATTTTCTGAGGAAATTTTTGACCATCAAAATCCTGAAATTCTGAATAATCAAACTCAACTATTCTTGAAGAATTCAAGGGGTCTTCTCTTATGATGTTCTTACAAATCTTATAATCTCCGGAACTTAGCCATAATTCCTGATTGATAGACCCCGGGACAATATCTCCTGATTTCTTCTTTCGTTTCCCGTTCACAAGAATGATAAATCCATTTTCGTTTTTCTCAGAAAAGCCGGCTGTTTCATAATTATCCGGATCATTGCCGGTAATTAAGGCCTGAAGTATATCAAAGTCAAAATCAGTTTTCAGTATTTCATTAAGGGCCATATAGTCCCCGGCAATAAAGATCTTGTTGATGCGGTCAAGAATTTTCACCGAATCCGGTGTAATTAACAACCTGAACGCCTCCAGCCCGAGTTTCTGAACCGAAATCCAAATCGTGGTATCTTTTACGATATATATGTTTCCCGAAAAGTCATTGATCTCCTCGCCAGTCTGCACGTCCGCGGTGAATTTCAATGACAGTGTATGAAACTGAAACTGATTTTTTTTCATCAGCCTGATGGTATCCGCTTTATCAGAATTAATAGGCGTCTCAGAAATTACCGGCTGTTTTGTTTTGCAGGAGATAAGCATCATGAGCACTACACAAAAAACCGCCAGAACAAAAATCCTGTTATTCATAAAGTTTTTTATCGGCGATTTTTTTATCGAGGATTTCGGTATTCATCCCGATTTCTTTGGCTTTTTTCCAAGATTCAACGGCTTGGTCGACCAGGTTTAACGAGTATAAAATATCACCGTAATGGTCGAGGATGTCGGCGTTTTTGCTGTAACTTCCTGCCACAGCTTTCTCGCTCATTTTTTTAGCTTCTTCGTATTTTTTTTGTTTGTATAATACCCAGGCATAAGTATCCTGAAAGATCGGGTTGTCGGGATACAGGGAAAGCAGGCGCTCACAAAGCTGCACGGCCCTGCCCAGATTGGTATTTTGAAGGGCAAGATAATAACTGTAATTGTTCAGCACATAGGTATTGTTCGGCTCAATGCTGAGCGATTTTTCAAAGGCTTCAAAACACAGGTTATATTTCTTCATTTTATAGTAGGAGTCGGCCAATGCGGTCAGAAACTTCATTAAGGTTTTATCATCGTCAACGACAAAGTTCTTACCATTGTTCAATACGGTGATCGCCTGCTCATATTCGCCGGCCCTCATTTTTGAAGTCCCATAAAAAAGATACGGTTCCGGTTGTTCAGGGAACAGTTCCAT
>CAZMPB010000065.1:0-1914 GCA_964567775.1 uncultured Bacteroidales bacterium | reverse complement strand
TTCCCCTGGTATAAAATATCTCCATAAACAGAAAAAGCTTTGGGTTCGTCAGGCGAGGATACAGTAACAATTCTGGCAAGTTCCGGCAATGAAGGCATGTATTCTTTGTTTTGCGAAGGGTTATTTAGCAGAGACAAGAGAATTTTTACCTTTGAATCTATATCTAAGTCTTCTGAGGCAAAGGCGATTTTCAGTTCGTCAATAGCCTTTTCGCTGTTATTCTGAATACGGTAATAATCTGCAAAAGCCAGATGCGCATAAGGATCCGACGGGTTGATTTTTAATATTTTTTCGTATTGTTCAAATGCTTTCAACGGTTGATCCGACGCCATGTACAGTTCTGCGAGCGCCCCGTAATATTGCGTTTCGCCGGGGTATGAACTGATAAGTGCCTCTACTTCTTCAATAGCTTTGCTTGTCTTGCCCAGTTGCATATAAAGCTTTTCCTTTTGCAACGTAGTTTCCGGCTGGCGGCTGAACCGGCTTTCGATGATGTCATATACCTTTATTGCTCCGGCATAATTTTCATGAAGTATGCAGACATCCGCCCACTCGTAAAATATCTCCGCATTATCAGGATTCTTATCGGTGAGCGCTTTATATACTTTTTCGGCGCTTTCATAGTCTTTCTGCGCTGAATATATTTGTGCAAGTAATAGCGAATACCAGACATTATCCGGCTTTTTTTTACAGGCATCTTTGGCAAGCACCAATGCATCGGCGTACTTGTGTTCATCGTATAACAGAAAAGCCATCTCATATAAAGCCCCGTCGTTAGCGGGATTCTGTTTGATACACTGTGCAAAAAGCCCAAGCGCTTTTTCGTTGTTGTTAAGGTATTTTTCCCTCAGGCCATCCATGAACAATGCGGTATTTTGAAGTAATTGCTGCTGGGTGAGTTTTTTCGGATTGACAGTAGTACTTGTGGCTGTCGTGGTCTTTGGCGTTTTGCAGGCATAGAAAAACACCGGCAACAAGAAACAACCGAAATAGAAAACTATTTTAATAAATTTCTTCATCTGTATTTTTAACACATGGTCGTATAATCGCCGATACTCATTTCATACAATTTTCCTTTAAAATCCACAAAACTGCCTATCATCGAATTGTCCAGGTTGGCATCCTGTATCCTTGAGTTTTCCTGTATGATGCTGTTGGTGATGATTGAATTTTGTATCTCCGAGTTATTTCCGATGGAAACGTGAGGCCCGATAACCGCATCGTTAATCACCACATTTTCGCCGATAAAACAGGGTTTTTTGATCACTGAATTTTTGATCTGTGCCGAAGGAGCGATCAGTTGTTGCTCTTTCAGCATTTCGAGCACACGCTGATTGGTGTGGACAGTAGCGTCTTTATTCCCGCAATCGAGCCATTCATCCACATATTCGGCAAAAAAGCCCAAGCCATTGTTCAGCATGTTCTTCAGGGCATCGGTAAGCTGATATTCGCCGGATTTCATGACGTTATTATCGATCAGATACTGAAGTTCCTTGCGAATATTTTCACCATCTTTAAAATAATAAATACCTATAATGGCCATATCCGAAACAAACTCTTTCGGCTTTTCGACAAATCTTGTAATTTTATTATTTTCGTCAGTGCTTACCACGCCAAACTCTGAAGGATTTTCAACCTTTTGCACCCAGATAATACTGTCTTTATTGTTATCGATGGTAAATCCGGCTTTGAATAAGGTATCTGCAAAAGCAACAATTACCGGCCCTTTGAGCGATTCGGCGGCACATAAGATCGCATGGGCCGTGCCCAAAGCTTCCTGCTGATAATAGATCGTCCCTTTAACGCCCAATTTGCCGGCGATGTCAAACAATTTTTTTTCTGCATCTGCACCAAAATTTCCAATAATAAAAGCGATTTCATCCACCGGCTCGTTGCACGATTTCATAAGGCTTT